>DASXZS010000055.1:0-7693 GCA_036501785.1 Acidimicrobiales bacterium
GGCCGATCTGGTCGGGCAGAGAGGGATGGAGCCAGACCTTTCCCCTGGGCACCCACGGGTCCAGGCGCAGCAAGGTCCGCAACATGAGCAGGGGTGACGCCGCCGCCTGGGCCTGGGGCGAGCACGACGTCGGGTAGGAGACCACGAGGGGGAGCTCCATGCGCTCGAGCCCACTGAACAGCTCGGGTAGGCGGCCGCCCTGGGCCACGGCCGCGTCGAGGACCGCCATGATGACCCGCTGCGCCTCACGGACATAGCCGTAGCGCATCAGGCCCGCCGCCGCGATTGCGTTGTCGTGAGGCCACACAGACCCGCAGTGGTAGCTGATCGGGTTGTAGCCGACCATCGACGAGGCGAGGGTGCGGACCCCCCACCCGCTGAAGAGGTCGGGCCCGACGAGCTTGTGGGCGACGACCTCGGCCTTGTCGGCGTCGAGGATGCCGGTCCACAGGCAGTGGCCCATGTTGGACGAGAGCGCGTCGATGGGCTTCTTGTCCCGGTCGAGGCCCATGGCCAGCCAGCCTTTGTCCTCCAGCCAGAAGTCGCGGTTGAAGGCCGCCTTCAGGGCGGCGGCGCGTGCTCGTAGCGCCGAGGAGCGGGCGGCGTCGCCCTGCTCGGCGGCGAAGAAGGCCCGGGCCAGGTAGGCGCCGTAGGTGTAGCCCTGCACCTCGGCCAGGGCGATGGGCGGATCGGCGATGCGGCCGTCGGCAAACCGGACCGCCTCCGCCGAGTCCTTCCACCCCTGGTTGCGCAGGCCCCGGTCGGAGGTCCGCTGGTACTCGACGTACCCGTCGCCGTCGCGGTCGCCGAAATCGGTGATCCACGCCAGGGCCCGGTCGGCATGGGGCAGCAGCTCGTCGACCGCCTCTCGGGCCAGCCCCCACCGGCGCAGCTCCCCCAGCAGCATCACGAACAGCGGGGTGGCGTCGGCGGTCCCGTAGTAGATGGTGCCGCCGCCCAACGACAGCGAGGACGCCTCGCCGAAGCGCATCTCGTGCAGGATGCGGCCGGGCTCCTCTTCGTTATAGGGCCGGACGTCCCGGCCCTGGAACCGGGCCAGGGTCTGCAGGGTGCCGAGCGCCAGCTCCGGGTCGACGAGCAGGGCCATCCAGGCGCTGATCAGCGAGTCCCGCCCGAACAGGGTCATAAACCACGGAGCCCCTGCCGCCACCACCGTCCGCTCCGGGTAGTCAGGGTCGAAGATCCGCAACGCCCCCAGGTCCTCGGCGCTGCGGGCCACCACGGCGCGCAGGCCCTCGTGGTCGGTGTCGAGGACCGGCACGCTGCGCCGCCAGGCCGCCATGCGCTCCGCCGGCTTGGCCCGCGAAATCGGTTGGCCGCACACCCAGCGGGGTTCGATCTCGTCGTCGTCGATCCCGCAGGTGAACTGCTGGCAGAGCGACCAGGTCCCTTTCGACGGGATGATCACCTCCCAGCGGGTCGTGTTGCCGTCGAGCACCGCCGGATGGGAGAAGGAGATGCGCAGGCTGCGGCGATGGGAGCCGTTGCGGTGACGGAACACCAGGGCGCCGTCTTCGTGGGCCACGTCGCGTTCGCCGCTGCCCGTCACCCGGGCCTCCTTGACGGCGAACAGATCGGCGAAGTCCGCCCCGTAGACCAGCTCCACCGCGCAGTACGTCGGCTCTTCGCTGAAGTTGCGGATGACCAGGTCCTCCCGCATGCCGCGGCCCACGTAGCGCCGCCGCTCCACCATCAGGTTGGAGTCGGCCCGACCGGGCCGCGGCCGGGTGCGGGCGACGAAGGTCGCCGAATAGGGGTCGGCCACGGCGCGGGCGAGGGCTTCGGGGACCTGGCCGTTGATCTGCAGGGTCCAGCGCGACAGGAACCGGGTGTCCCGGAAGAAGAAACCCTCCGCAGAGAGCGGCGACAGGTCCCCGCCCGGGGCGCAGATCATGAAGGCGGACCCTTCGACCATCGTCACCCGGTCGCCCGGTCCTCCCAGTGAGACGCTCCCATGCGAGGTCCACGGGTCGGCCATCGACGCGGCAGGCTACTTGGAGAAAGAGGGCCCGCCGCGCGCCACCGCTCCCTATTTTCCCCTATCCCCGTAGTGGTAATACAATCGGGGTGTGGCTCCCCCGCTGTTCGAGGTCGCGAACCTCCACGTCGCCGTTGAAGGCACCGAGATTCTCAAAGGCGTCGACCTGATCGTCGACGCCGGCCAGGTGCACGCCCTCATGGGCCCCAACGGGTCGGGCAAGTCGACGCTCGCCAACGCCCTGCTCGGCAACCCGGCCTACCAGGTGACCGCCGGCCAGGTGCGCTTCAAGGGGGAGGACGTCACCGACTGGCCCGCGGACGTGCGGGGGAAGGCCGGGATGTTCCTGGCGTTCCAGTACCCCGAGGAGATCCCCGGCGTGCCGGTCGCCCAGTTCCTGCGCCAGGCCCTGTCCGCCCGGCGGGGCATGGACCTGTCCGTGCTGGAGCTGCGGGTGGCGATCATGGAGTGGATGAAGAAGTTGGGGATGGACCCGTCTTTTGCCGATCGCTACCTCAACGAAGGGTTCTCCGGCGGCGAGAAGAAGCGCAACGAGATCCTGCAGCTCGCCATCCTGGAGCCGGAGTTGGCGATCCTGGACGAGACGGATTCGGGGCTCGACATCGACGCCCTAGGGGTCGTGGCTCGGGGTGTGGAGGCGGTGCGCCAGACCCGGCCGGAGCTGGGAGTGCTGGTGGTGACCCACTACCAGCGGATCCTCGACCAGCTCCGCCCCGACTTCGTGCACCTGCTGATCGAAGGGCGCATCGTCACCAGCGGCGGGCCCGAGCTGGCTCGGCAGCTGGAGGAGGAAGGATACGAGGCATGGCGCTAGACGTCACCACCATCAAAAAGGACTTCCCGATCCTGGACCAGCAGGTCCACGGCCGGCGGCTGGTGTACCTGGACTCGGCGTCGTCATCGCAGAAGCCGGTGTCGGTCATCGAGGCCATGGACCACTACTACGAGACGACGCACGCCAACGTCCACCGCGGGGTCTACGCCATCGCCGAGGAGGCCACCCGCCTGTTCGAGTACGGCCGGTCGACGCTGGCCCGGTTCATCGGGGGCCGCACCGACGAGGTGGTATTCACCAAGAACGCCACCGAAGCCATCAACCTGGTGGCCTACGCCTGGGGCCGGGCCAACCTGCACGCCGGCGACGTGGTGGTGCTGACCGAGATGGAGCACCACGCCAACCTGGTCCCCTGGCTCATGCTGAAGGCCGAGCGCGCCATCGAGCTGCGCTACCTGCCGCTCACCACCGACGGACTGCTCGACCTGTCGGACCTGGAACGCGCCCTCGACGGGGCGAAGCTGCTCGCGGTGTCGGCGATGTCCAATGTGCTCGGCACCATCAACCCGGTGGCGCAACTGGCCGAGGCGGCCCATGCCGCCGGCGCCCTGATCCTGGTGGACGGGGCCCAGCACGCGCCCCAGCTGCCGACCGACGTGGCCGCCATGGGCGTCGACTTCTTCGGGCTCACCGGCCACAAAATGCTGGGCCCGACAGGGATCGGGACGCTGTGGGCCCGGGCCGAGCTGCTGGAGGCCATGCCGGCCTTCCTCGGCGGCGGGGAGATGATCCGCGACGTCCGACTGGACGGCTTCACCACCAACGACGTGCCCTGGAAGTTCGAGGCCGGCACCCCGCCGATCGCCGAAGCGGTGGGCCTGACCGCGGCCGTCGAATACCTCACCGACGTGGGCATGAGCAATGTGCGCGCCCACGAACAGGCCCTCACCTCTTATGCCCTGAGCGCCTTGCGCGACCGGTACCCCGATCTGGTCATCCACGGCCCCCTCGACCCGGCCCAGCGGGGCGGGGTCATCTCCTTCAACTACAAGGACATCCACCCCCACGACCTGTCGCAGGTCCTCGACGAGGCCGGCGTGTGCGTGCGGGCCGGCCACCACTGTGCCAAGCCGCTCATGCGCTGCCTCGGGGTGGGGGCCACCGCCCGGGCGTCATTTTCGGTGTACAACGACGAGGCCGACGTGGACGCCCTCGTCGACGCGTTGGCGACCGCCGACCGGCTTTTCTCCTAACCCTCTACTTCATAGGCAGGTACCCAGCAGATGCCCGGTCTCGAAGACCTCTACCGCGAGATCATCCTCGATCACTACCGCAACCCCCGGAACCGGGGGGAGCTACCGATCCCGCCGGCCTACGCCGAGACCGGGTTCAACCCGCTGTGCGGGGACGAGATCACCTTGTATGTCCAGCTGGAGGACGACCGGCTGGCCGACGTGAAGCTGACCGGGCAAGGCTGCTCCATCAGCCAGTCTTCAGCGTCCATGATGTCCACGGCCGTCAAAGGCAAGAGTCTGGCCGAGACCCGGGCCACCATCCGGACCTTCAAGTCCATGATGTCTATCCACGAGCAGCGCCTGGACGGCCCGGGGGACGAGGACGGCGGCGAGATCGACGCCCAGGACGAGCCGGCCGTGGCGCTCGGCGACCTGGAAGCGCTGCAGGGGGTGGTGAAGTTTCCGGTCCGGATCAAGTGCGCCACCCTGTCGTGGAACACCCTGGCCCAAGCCCTCGACCACCTCGAGTCCGAGCCGGCGTCGGCCTAGTCGACTTGCTCGCTGGCGCCGGCCGGGGCGCTGGGGGTGCCGTCCCGACTCGAACGAGGTCCCCGCTCCCGGGCCGCCGCCACCGCCTTGAAGGCGGTGCGCAGCTCCCCGATCCACTCCTTCTCGTTGTCACCGACTAGTCGCACGCACCAGGCCAGGGCCTCGCTGCGACTGCGTGCCACCCCGGCGTCGATCAGGGTGTCGAGCACTTGGCGTTCCGGCAGCCGCAAGCGGGTCATGACCGGCACCGAGGCGGTGGTGAAGATCACCACCACCTCTCCGGCGCGCGCCCCCCATGAAACTTTCCGGCGCCAGGCCTGCTCGGCGTCGCCCGCCAACGCAATCCGTTCGTCGCGGGTCGTCTCCCGGAAGCGGCGGATGCCGGTCAGGCCCTCCTGGGCGTGGTCGTGACCCGCGCCCGGGGCCGACCCCGGCAGGTCGACCACCACCAGTATCTCGTCCTGGTCGGCGACGACCTCAACCCCCGCGATGCCCCAGTGGTCCGGGATCCGGGCGGCAAACCATTCGGGTATCCCGGCGTTCACCCGGCCATGGTGGCACGGCGGGCGCCGCCCCGGGGGGAGGGGCGGCGCCCGGACGCACCGGGGTCGAGAGGCCTACCGGGCTACTGGTAGAAGCCGGCGCAGCCACCGGTGGCACCCAACCGCCACAGGCCGTTGCGGTCACCCAGCTGGTAGCCGGAGAGGTGCTGGTCGACGGGGTTCATGACTTCGGGGGCGCCCGGCGTGTGACCGAGGCCCATGGCATGGCCCAGCTCGTGGAGGAGCACCGGCAACTCGCCCGCCCCGCCGCCGGCCGGGAGGCTGGAGAGCAGCTGCACCTGGGCGGAGACGATCTCGGGGAGGAGGGCGGCGACGTTGTAGTACCAGTAGGTCGTCAGGCCCACCATGTCCCCGCTGGTCAGGACCGGCACCCAGCTGATCACCAGCTTGGCCGACGCCGGCACCTGGGCCGCCGAGTTGTAGACGCCGGCGTTGATGAAGCTGAGGCCGGTGGCGGCCCGGACCTGGGCGAGGGCGTTGTTGACGTCGTTTTGCCAGCCCGCGGGCGCACCTGGCACGACCACGGCGTAGTGGACCGCGTCGCACGGGTTCCAGCGAGCCGGGACGCCGGCCCCGTTGGTCACCTCGAAGGTGTAGTGGCCGTCCGCAGGCGGTGGACCAGCGGCGGACGTCGGACCCGAAATCGGATGGGCGTCGCCCTTGGCCAGGACCCGCCCGTTGGCGAGCACGATCCAGTACCCGCCACCGTCACCAGTGGCCACCAGCCCCACGGCGGGGCTGCCGCCGGTCTGCCCGGCGCCCGAGCCGTGATAGCCGGCGTTGCCGAAGGTGAAGATGCCGCCGTCCCCGGCCAGCAACCAGTAGCCCGCGCAGCCGGGCGTGCGAGCCATGCCGACCACCGGCTGGGCCAGCGCCAGACCGCCGGTGGAGCCATGGAAGGCGGCATCACCGAAGGCGAAGATCCCACCATCCGAAGCCACCAGCCAGTACCCCTTGCCGTCGCGGGTCGCCGCCATTCCGACGACCGGCTTGGCCAGGACCAGGTTCCCGGTGGAACCCATGAACCGGGCGTCTCCGAACGAGAAGACCCCGCCGTCTCCGGCGACGAAGTCGTAGCCGCGCCCGTCGCCGGTGCTCGCCATCTGCAGGGCGGGGGCGTGCAGGACGAGGTTGCCGGTCGAGCCGTGGAAGCCGGCGTCGCCGAAGCTGAACACGCCGCCGTCGCCACCCAGGAGCCAGTAGCCCTTACCGGTCGGAGTGGCGGCGATGCCGACGAGCGGCCGGCTCAGCCCCACGCCGACCAAGTCGCCGTACCAGTGGGCGTCGCCCTCGGCTGTGACCGCACCGTTGGACCACGCCACCCAGAACCCCCGGCCATCGGGGGTGGGGGCGGCGGCGACAGCCGTCCCGGCGATGGTGCTGGCCGCCTGCTGAGAGCTGGGTTGCGCCTTCGTGCCGGCGAGCCCGGGTTGCTCCGAGTTGCGCTTGGTGAGTGCAGGCGCGGGGGCGGAGCGGGATGTGCTCGCGTGCGGGGCCGGCACCGGGGCCGAGGCCAGATGGCCGGCGGACCCGGCCGGACCGCTCAAGAGGACAATCAGCGCGGCCGAGGTCGCGGCCGCCGCCCCGACCAGGGCACCCCGCTTGCGGGTCGTAGGTTTGTGGATGACCGGGGCCGGGGTGGCCGGGGTCCGGGGCCGACGAAACATTGGTCTGTACTCCTCCGCTCAGCCCGTTGTCTCGGAGGACTTAGACCGCGCCTAAAGCCGGTTTGCCCTGATTTCCGGCCCTGCGCGGCTGCGGCGATCTCGGTGGTACCGGTCGGAATCACCTGATCCCGAAATTCGCGCCATCCCGGTAGGGTCTGCCTGTGCAACCCAGAGCCGTCGTTGTCGGCGCCTCACTGGCGGGGCTGCGGACGGCCGAGGCCCTCCGCCGGGCGGGCCATGACGGCCCGTTGGCGATCGTGGGAGCGGAATCCCACCCGCCCTACGACCGCCCGCCCCTGTCGAAGCAGATCCTGACCGGTAAGGCCGAACCCGACGACCTGGTGCTGACCATCGAGGACGGCTTCGAGGCGGACTGGCACCTGGGGACCCGCGCCGTCGGGCTCGACCTCGGCCGCCGGCGGGTCCGGTTGGAGAGCGGCGAAGACCGCCCGTTCGAACGTCTCGTCATCGCCACGGGTGCCCATCCCCGGCTCCTGCCTGGTGCCGAACCGGGTAAGGGCGTGCACTACCTACGGACGGTGGACGACGCCCTGGCCTTGCGCGCCGATCTGGCCACCGCCGGTCGGGCCGTGGTGATCGGGGCCGGTTTCATCGGGTTGGAGGTAGCCGCCAGCGCCCATCAACTCGGCGTGGGCGTGACCGTCGTTGAGGCCCTGCCCGTGCCGCTGGAACGGGCCATCGGGCCGGAGATGGGTGCCGTGGTGGCGGCCATGCAACGCCGGCACGGGGTGGCCGTCGAGGTCGGTGTGGGCTTCGACGGTCTGGTCGGCTCCGACCGCGTCGAAGGGGTCCGGCTGACCGACGGCCGGGTGATCCCCGCCGACGTGGTCGTCGTCGGGGTCGGGGTGGCGCCCTCAACCGGT
>DASXZS010000056.1:0-1807 GCA_036501785.1 Acidimicrobiales bacterium
GCGGTCGACCACGCCGCGGCCCGACCGCGCCCGACACGGTTCAAGTGGCGACCGCCGGTGTTCGTTCGCCGGCTGGCGCTCGCCGCGGTGATCACCCTCGGGCCGCTCGTCGCCGTGGCGCCACCGGCGTTCGCGGACAGCGGCAGCCCGACGCTGAGCGGGGTGATCTCCAACCTGACCAACTGGATCGTCGGCATCCTGGCCGGCGTCGCCACCCTCTTTCTGACGATTGGCGGGTTGCGCTACCTGACCGCCGGGGGCGACCCCGGTCAGGTCGAGAAGGCCAAGACCGCGCTCAAGTCGGCGGCCATCGGCTACGCGCTGGCCATCCTGGCCCCGCTGCTGGTGTCGATCCTGGCCTCCCTGGTGGGCGGCTGATGATCCGGCCCCTCCTCGGCCGGCTGCGTCGGTGGCGGCCCCGTCATCCACGGCTGCTCCTCGCCGTGGGCGGACTGGTCGTCGTGCTGGCACTGGCCAGCGGCAGCCACCCTGCGCACGCCGAGACGCGTCCCAACTCTGCGCCGGTGGAGCTCACCGCCGTCGACCTGACTGCCTCTTCTTCGCCGACGACGGTCCCGGCCGGGAATGAGTCGAGCTCGGGTGAGGGGCCTCCGGGCATCCAGGTCGGTCCGGGCAACACGACTGCCCCGACCACCCCCGCCGCCGGGAGCGGAGGATCGGTCAGCGGCGGCAGCCAGCCGTCGCCGGGCCTGTTCGACATCACCGGCCACATCGAGGCGGCCATCGACGACTGGTTCCGCGACGTCGTCACCTCGGCGCTCAACCCGATCCTTACGCTGCTCGGCCACACCCTGCTGGCCACCCCCAACGTCACCGCGCAGTCCCGCGTCGGCCAGTTGTGGCAGATGACCGAAGGCATCGCCGATGCCTTCCTGGTCCTGTTCGTCTTGGTGGGCGGAGCGATCGTCATGGGCCACGAAACGATCCAGACCCGCACCGCCATCAAAGACGTGCTACCCCGCATCGTCGTCGCCGCCATCGCCGTCAACGCCAGCCTGTCGCTGGCTGGCCTGGTCATCTCGACCGCCGACTCGCTCTCGGAAGCCGTCCTCGGCCAAGGCGTCGACCCCACCCAGGCCGCCGTCGTGCTCCGCCAACTCGTCCTCGGCTCGTTGGCCGACGGCGGCATCTTCGTCGTCCTGTTGGGCGGAGTGGTCGCCGTGCTGGCCATCGTGCTTCTGGCCACCTACATCGTCCGCCTCGCGCTGGTGATCCTGCTCATCGTGGCCGCCCCGATCTGCCTGGTCTGCCACGCCCTCCCGCAGACCGAAGGCTTGGCCCGGCTGTGGTGGCGGGCGTTCGCCGGCACCCTGGCCGTCCAAGTCGCCCAATCCCTGGTGCTCATCACTGCGCTGCGGGTGTTCCTGGCCTCGGGCGGCCCGGCCAACCTGGGCATCGCCTCCACCGGCGGCCTGGTCGACCTCCTCGTCTCGGCCTGCCTGTGCTGGGTACTGGTCAAGATCCCCGGCTGGGTCAGCCGTGTCGTGTTCTCCCGATCCGGGGGCGGCGGCCTCGGCCGGGTCGTGCGCGACGTCATCGTCTACAAGGGGGCCAAGGCCCTCGCGGTGGGAGTCGGGCTGTGACCGCCCGCGACCGAAACGACAGGTCGCGGGTGCGGATCCCGGCCGACGTGGAACGCCCCGACAAGCTCCTGGCCGGCCTCACCGCCCGCCAGCTCGCCATCCTGGCGGTGACCGCCGTCGCCCTGTGGGCCGGCTACGCCGCCACCCGCCACCACATCCCGCCGGCCGTGTACGGCATCGCCGCGGTCCCGGTCGGCGCGGTG
>DASXZS010000057.1:0-3657 GCA_036501785.1 Acidimicrobiales bacterium
GTGGCCATGGCGTTGCATTCGCTGATCACCACCCAGTTCCCCCGGGACTACCTGGGGCTGGTGGGGTTCGGCGAGCTGGCCCGGGAGCTGCAGGCCGCCCAGCTGCCGGAGGTGTCGTGGGACTACACCTACGGGACCAACATGCAGCATGCCCTGGTCCTGGCCCGGCGCATGCTGGGTCGGCAGAGCGGGACCAAGCAGGTGATCCTCATCACCGACGGCGAGCCGACGGCGCACATCCTGCCGGATGGCCAGCCGTATTTCAGCTACCCGCCGGCGCCGGAGACCATCCGCATGACGTTGGCGGAGGTAGCCCGGGCCACCAGGGAGGACATCCGCATCAACACGTTCATGCTGGATGCGACCGGGTACCTGCGCTCGTTCGTGGAGAAGATGACGCAGCTCAACCGGGGGCGGGCGTTTTTCACCACGCCGGAGACACTTGGCGATTACGTGCTCGTCGACTTCCTCGACCAGAAGCGGGCTCGGCGCCGGTCAGCGTGAGCCAGTCTCCGGTTTTGTGACAGGGTTCCGGGTATGCGAGTCATCGTCGTTGGCTGCGGCCGGGTCGGCTCGGAGTTGGCGGTGCGACTCCAGCGGGAGGGGCACAGCGTCGCGGTCATCGACAAGAACGCCAACGCCTTCCGGCGCCTGCCCGACGCCTGGGAAGGCGAGACGGTGGTGGGCTTCGGGTTCGACCGCGACGACCTGCTGCAGGCCGGCATCCACGAGGCCAGCGCCGTCGCCGCGGTGACCAGCGGCGACAACACCAACATCCTCACCGCTCGCATCGCCCGCGAGACCTTCGAGATCCCCCGGGTGGTGGCCCGCATCTACGACCCCCGCCGGGCGATCATCTACCAGCGGCTGGGCATCCCAACGGTTGCGACCGTGAGTTGGACCGTCGATCAGGTGGTCCGGAGGCTGCTGCCCGAGGAGGCGGTCACGGCCTGGACCGATCCGACCGGCGAGGTCAACATGGTGGAGCACCAGTTGCCGGAGTCGTTTTGCGGGCAGAGCTACACGGAGTTGGCGGATGGCGACCGGTTCCGGCCGGTGATGGTGACCCGGGGCGGGCAGGCTCGGCTGGTCGGCCCCAACCTGGTGGGCCAGGAGGGCGACCTCGTGTACTTCGCAGTGCGTAGCGACGCCGTGGATGACCTGGATCGGCGGCTGGCGGGGACGGGAGCGGGGGCGAGAGTGGCTGGCCGGGCGGGCCGGGCCCGGGGCGCGGTCGGGGCGGGGGATGGCGGTGGAGGCGCCGTTGCGGGTGGCGCCGGCGGCGCCGGCGGCGCCGACGGCGGTCGGTCCTCTTGAACGTCGCCATCGCCGGCGGCGGGGTGGTGGGCCGGTCGATCGCCCGGGACCTGGCCAGTAACGGTCACGATGTCCTGATCATCGAAGCGGAGCCCACGGTCGTGGCGCGCGAAGAGGCGGACGGCGCGGTGCCCAACGTGCGGTGGTACACCGGGGACGCCTGCGAGGTCAGCACCCTGCAGGACGCCGGCCTCGGCTCGGCCGACGTCGTCGTGGCTGCCACGGGCGACGACGAGGACAACCTGGTCGTGTCCCTGCTGGCCAAGCAGGAGTTCGCGGTGCCCCGGGTGATCGCCCGGGTCAACCACCCCAAGAACCGTTGGCTCTTCAACGAGACATGGGGCGTCGACGTCTCGGTGTCGACGCCGCACCTGATGACCGCCCTGGTCGAGGAGGCCGTGTCGGTCGGCAGCTTGGTGCGGCTGTTGCACTTCTCCGAGGGCAAGGCCGGCCTGGTGGAGGTGACGCTGGCGGAGGACAGTCCGGCCGGCGAGCGCCAGATCGCCGACCTGGGGATGCCCCGCGATGCCAGCGTGGTCGCCGTCGTCCGCGACCGCCGGGTGGTAGTGCCGCGCGGCGACACGGTCCTGCTGGCCGGCGACGAGGTCATCGCGTTGGTGACGGTCGACTCCGAAGACGCGGTGCGGCGCATCCTGGTGGGGTAGGCCGGCGGGGGCCGGCCAGCGCCGCCTCATACAACTCCAGCGTCGAGGCGTCGAACGCCACCAGGCGAACCACCGCTACTCGGCTCGTGGCCGCCCGCAACGCGGCCACCGCCACCTCCGCAGCGGCCGGCGGCGGGAAACCGTAGACACCCGTCGAGATGGCGGGGAACGCCACGCTGCGGGCGCCCAACTCGCCGGCCACCTCGAGACAACGCCGGTAGCACGACGCCAGCAACTGTGCTTCGCCCTGACCGCCGCCGCGCCAGATGGGGCCGACCGTGTGGATGATCCACCGGGCCGGCAGGGCGAAACCCGGTGTGGCCTTGGCATCGCCCGGTTCGCACCCACCGAGGGTCATACATGCCGTGTGCAGCTGGGCCGCGCCGGCCGCCCGGTGGATGGCGCCGTCGACCCCCCCGCCACCCGCCAGCGCCGGGTTGGCCGCGTTGACGATGGCATCGACCGTCTGACGGGTGATGTCGCCCTGCACCGTCTCGATCTTCATCTCGGCTCTCGGGACCCTACCGGTGAGGGGGGCGTAAACCGACCACCGTAGGTCGTTAACCGCCCGTTAATCGTGGATTTCCCCTTGCGCCCGAGCTTCGTAAGGGCGAAGATCACATCATTGTAGTTACATAGGTGGCAATCACTCGTGGGTGTCATCGATCGAGGGGAGTGGCAGTGAGCGATCTGGTGGAAATGGTCCTACAGCAGTCGGCGGTCCGCACTTGGCAGCGGCAGGCCAACTGCATGGGTGTCGACCCCGACCTCTTCTTCCCAGAGCGGGGGGCGTCGACGCGCGAGGCCAAGGAGGTGTGCCGCGGCTGCGTGGTGCGCGAGGACTGCCTGGAGTACGCCCTCGCCAACGGCGAGAAGTTCGGCATCTGGGGTGGTCTGAGCGAACGGGAGCGGCGCAAGATCCGCCGCCGGCGGGCGCTCGAACGCCGGGCGGGCGGCGTCGCCAGCTAGTGGCCGTGCGCCGCAAACCTTCCCCCATCGAGGCCCGCCTGTTCCAGGCGGGCCTCGATCGTTGTTGATGGGTCGAGGTCGAGCTCCCGCCACCGTTGGCGGGGCACGCGTTCCAGGACGGCGCGAGGGACCAGCCCGACCAGTTCGGCCCGAGCTACGGCGGCCCGACTGGCGACGGCATCGAAGGCAGCCTCGGGGCCAACCGTCCACGGGTCGGTGAGGTTGCACGACACCTGCACCGAGGCGCCGACTGGCAGCGCCAGGGTGCGCAATCCCGGCCGGCGGATGGCGGCGGCAACCCCGCGGGCCACGGCCAGATCAGCCTCGGCCAACCACACGTTGTAGGCCACCAGGACGGGCCGAGCGCCCACGGCCGTGGCGCCGGCAGTGGGGTGCGGATGCGAGGGGCCGGCATCCGGTGAGAGGCCGTGCCACGCCAGGCGGCGGACCTCCGGGAGCGACCGCTCCGGCCCGTACAGAAAGCAGGGCAGGTCGAGGGTCGAGCCGGCCCAGGCCGCGAAGGACCGGCGAGCCTCGACCGCCACCTCGATGGGCCCATCGGCGACCGGCCATCCCTCCAGCGCCACCCAGGGCACCACGTCGAGAACGCCGAAACGCGGGTGCACGCCCCGGTGGGCGCCCAGGTCGATCAGGGAGACGGCGGCCTGGGCCACGGTGCGAGCCGCCTCTTGCACTCTTGCAGGCG
>DASXZS010000058.1:0-4771 GCA_036501785.1 Acidimicrobiales bacterium
CCGCCGGCCCCGACCGCCCACTCGGCCTGGCGCCGGTACGCCAGCACCCCGTCCGGCGCGCCCAGCCACCTGAACGACCCCGCCCGTAGCGCCACCGACCCCCTCCTGGCCATCACCACCCGCCGGTAGAGACGGAGCATCGACCCCGGGTCGTCCAACTCTTCCGAGACCGTCCGCCCCGCGTCCGCCTCCGGCGGCCAGGGCAACCAGGCGTCCGCACCACCCGCCCACCCGTGCGACGGGCTGCCATCCCACGGAATTGGCGCCCGAGCCCCGTCCCGGCCGCCCGGGTCGACCCAGCGGTCAGGTGGCACTACGGCGTCCTCCAGGCCCAGCTCCTCCCCGGCGAAGAGGAAGGGCGTGCCCCGTAGGGTCAGCAGCAGGATCGCGGCCGCCCGGGCCCGGGCCTCGGTGCCGTAGCGGGTCCGGTGGCGCGGCTGGTCGTGGTTGGAGAGGACCCAGGTGGGCCAGGCCGAGATGGGCCCGAGCAGGGTCTCCACTTCGTCGATGCGCCGGCGCCAGGCCCCGGCGTCCCACGCCGTGAAGAGAGGCTTGAAGTTGAAGGCCAGGTGCAGCTCGGGCCGGTCGGCGGTCCCGTAGTACTTCGCCATCTGCGCCGGTTCGGGGAGGAACACCTCGCCGACGAGCATCCGCGGCGGGGGAGTGGGCCAGGCGTCCACTTCGGTCCGCAGACCGGCGAGGATGGGGTGGGTGGAGGGCTGGTCGTTGTTCGACGACGGGGGGATGGCGGCCAGTTCGGGCGGGAGGTCAGGGAGCCGGGGGTCCTTGCCCAGCCCGTGGGCCACGTCGACGCGGAACCCGTCGACACCGCGGGCCAACCAGAACCTCAGAACTTCGTGCATGGCCACCCGCACCTCAGGATTGGTCCAGTTGAGGTCGGGCTGCTCGGCGAGGAACAGGTGCAGGTACCACTGCTCGGTGCCGGCGTCCCAGGTCCAGGCCGGCGGGAACTCTCGGCGGCCCACACCCGGGAAGGCGGCCCGCCAGTTGTTGGGGAGCCGGCCTTCGGAGCCGGGCGGGCCGGACCCGCCGGCCTCGTCCGGCCGGTCGTCGCGCCACCAGTACCAATCCCGCTGCGGATCCTGACGGGACGAGCGGGACGCCCGGAACCAGGGATGCTGGTCGCTGGTGTGGTTGGGCACCCAGTCCACCAGCACCTTGATGTCCCGGTCGTGGGCCTCGGCGACGAGCCGGTCGAAGTCGGCCAACGTGCCGAACAGGGGGTCGACGTCGCAGTAGTCGGTGACGTCGTAGCCGAAGTCGGCCATGGGTGACGGGTAGAACGGCGTCAGCCACACCGCATCCACGCCCAGCCAGGACAAGTGATCCAGGTGGCGGCGGACACCCTCGAGGTCGCCGATGCCGTTGCCGGTCGTGTCGCAAAACGATCTCGGGTAGATCTGGTACACGACCGCCGCTTCCCACCAGGCGGCCCCAGGGCCGCTCACGCCGAGTCGTCAGGTTTCGGTCGCAGGTCCACGGTGAGGGTGAGGATGCCGTCCTCCAGGCGGGCGACGGCGTCGCCGATCATGGCGTAGTCCTGGAAGTCCAGGCGGGCCTGGTCCACGAAGCGCTTGCGTTCGAGGCCCTCGACGGGCGGGAGCGCCCGCTGGCGCACGGCGCGGGCCCGGGCCTGGAACCGCAGGATCATGGCTTCGGGGTCGAACGCATCCATGACGCGGCCACCTTAGCGGGAGGCTTCGATCCGGCCCTGGCTCCAACTAGCCTCCCGTCGGGCGATACACTGTCTGTCGGTCACGACCTGTCTCGACCAACGGGAGCGACACGTGAAAAAGGGACGGCATCGGCGCTTCGAGGAGGCGCGTGCACTAAAGCGCTCTACCGAAGAGTTTGTCGAGCCCTGCGCCGAGTGCGGCGCCGAGCCGGGCGCAGACCACGCGTCGTGGTGTCTGGCCATGGAGGACGACGTCGAAGAAGATGAGGAGTACTCCGACCCCGAGCCGCACCGGGCCTGACGCCTTGCCTGCTGGCCTTTCGGACGGCGGGCCCCAGATGGATGTCCAGATGGTTATCGGGACGAACGCACCACGGGGTGCGGCAGGGGCACGCCCGTCGACTGGCGGGCCCGGAGGTAGGCGGCCAGCCGGGTATAGGTCGCTTCGCCCGCCATGGCGATGAGCTCCGGGGCCAGGGTCTCGTAGACCGGCCGGGCGCCGGTGAACGCCTCCGGCGCTTCGGTGCACCACCAGTGAAACTCCTCGCCGCCGTCACCCCAGTGGCGCCGCTCCCACTGGGTCACCGTCGAGGTGACCCGGCCGGTGTCCTCGGTCGTGTCCTCTCGACGGAGCGGCAGTTGCCAGCAGACGTCCGGCTTGAGCTCGAGCGGCTGTTGGCCGCGCTGCAAGGCGGCTCGGTGGAGGGCGCACCCGGGGCCGCCGGGGAAGCCGGGTCGGTTGAGGAAGATGCAGGCGCCGTCGACGAGCCGGCTGACGCGGGTGCCATCCGGCTCGGTGCGCACCACCCCGCCTCGCCGGCCAGCCGCGGCGTACTGCCAGTCCTCGTCGGTAAGTGTCTTGGCCGCGGCCCGCACCCGCCGCACGTCCGCGTCGTCGGTGAAATGGGCCCCGTATGAGCAGCAGCCCTCGGCCAGCTCCTCGGCGGGGCCGGTCAGCACGCCCTGGCAGCCCCGGCCGTAGATGCACTGCCAGCCGGACAGGAGGAAGGTGACGTCGAACACCCACGTGCGCGCCTCCTCGAGGTCCTCGAAGGTGACCCACTCGTGGGCGTCGGGAGGGGCCGCCCGGTAGGCCTTGCGGGTCGCCCCGTTCGTAGCCTTCACCTTGCCCTTGGGACCCATCAACGACCTCCCAGCTCGAGCAGCAGCTCCCCCGCCGCCACCAGCCCCTTCCAGAACTGGTCCATGACCATGCGCTCGTTGGGGGCGTGGATACGGTCGTCGGGCAGGCCGACGCCGAGGAACAGCACCGGCGCGCTCAGCACCCGCCCCAGGGCCTCCTCCGGGCCGCTGCCGCCCTCGCGGGTGTACAGCGGCGGCTGGCCCCACACGCCCTCGATGGCCCGGGCCAACGCCTGCATGGCGGGATGCTCGACGGGGGTCAGCGCCGGGGCCACTGCGCCTCCGGGCGTGACATCGACCGCCACTCCAGCCGGAACCTGGGTGGACAGCCAGGCCCGGAAGGCGGCGTCGACTGTCTCCGGGCGCTGGTCGGGGACCAGCCGGAAGGCCACTTTGAAGCTGGCGGCGGCGGGCACGATGGTCTTGATGCCCGGCCCGCCGTATCCGCCGTGCAGCCCGACGACCTCCGCGGTCGGGCGCACCCCGACTCGCGCCAGTGCGGGGTAGCCGGCTTCGCCCTCGAGATAGGCCACGCCGCCGGCCGCGGCCCGAAAGGCGGCCTCGTCGAAGGGGTGGGCGTCCAGCGAGGCCTGCTCGGCCGGGGTGAGCTCCCGCACCGAGTCGTAGAACCCGGGCAGGGTGACCCGGCCCTGATCGTCGTGCAGGGAGGCAACCAACCGGGCGGCCACCAGGGCCGCGTTCGGGACGGTCCCACCCCACATGCCGCTGTGCAGGTCGATGGAGGCGGTGCGCAGGGCGACGTCGAAGGCCACCAGACCCCGCATGCCGACGGTGGTCGAGGGCACGTCGGGGGCGATCATGCCGGTGTCGGAGACCACCACCACATCGCAGGCCAGCCGGGCGGCCTCGGCGACGAGCAAGGCTTCGAAGTGGGGACTGCCGACCTCCTCCTCGCCCTCGACCAGCAGCTTGAGGTTGACCGGGAGCCGCCCGTGTTCAGCGAGCAGGCCCCGGGCCGCCTCGATCTGGTACAGGGTCTGGCCCTTGTCGTCGATGGCGCCGCGCGCCCGGCACTCACCGTCGACGATGACCGGCTCGAACGGTGGGCTGGTCCAGTCCTCGAGCGGGTCGACCGGCTGGACGTCGTGATGCCCGTAGACGAGCACAGTCGGAGCGCCGGGGTCGGCGTGCAGCCAGTCGCCGTAGACCGCCGGCCCGCCTCCGGTCTCGAGCACGGCCACGTGCTCCAACCCGGCGTTACGGAGCAGGCCGGCGCAGAACTCCGCGGAGGTGCGCACCTCGACGGACCGCTCCGGATCGGCGGAGATGGAGGGTATGCGCAGCCAGGAAAAAAGGGTGCCCAGAATGCGGTCCCGCTCCGCTTCCGCATAGCCCGCCAGCGCCAAGTCGGCCATGGGCCTGCAACGTACCGCACGGGCGCCAGCGGTAGTCTCGCCCGCCATGGCCCAGCCCCGGCGCCTTCTCGCCGTGGCCACCGCGGGCGCCCTGTTGTTGTCGCTGCTGGTCGCCTGCGGTGGCGGCGGAACCCGGCCGAGCACCTCGCCGTCGACGTTGGCTCGACCTTCGACCTTGGTGCCCGGGACGGCTGGGGCGACGCCGCCAACGACCGTGCAGTGGTCGGCCTGTCGGGGCGCCGCCGGGCCGAAGGGGTTCCAATGCGCGACCGTCATGGTGCCGCGCAATCCCAGCCACCCCGACGGGACCAATATCGGCATGGCGCTGGATCGCCACCGGGCGACCGGGGCGAAGCTCGGCTCGTTGCTGGTCAATCCCGGCGGGCCGGGCGCCTCCGGGGTGGACGCCCTGCCGGACCTGGTGGCCCACATGCCGGCGAGCCTCCTGGCCCGCTTCGACGTGGTGGGGTTCGATCCGCCGGGAGTCGCCCGCACCGCTCCCATCGTGTGCCTGGATGGCAATGGCCTGGCCCAGTACTTCCACGTCGACCCGGCC
>DASXZS010000059.1:0-3310 GCA_036501785.1 Acidimicrobiales bacterium
ATGGGCATCAGATGGGTACCTCCTGAATTCCCAGGGTGCGGGTGCCAACTTCGGTTGGTCTGAGCCCCGGCTGAGTGCCGGCTGTGAAGATTATCGTCGCCGGCGCCAGACTGGAGGAGCTGCGTATCGGGGGCGGCTCTACCATCGAGCGTGATGTCCGGTGAACGCTGTCCCTGGGCCGACGGGTCTGCGGCCATGCGCGCTTATCACGATCGAGAGTGGGGCGTACCGTCGCGCGACGATCGGCATCTTTTTGAAATGCTGATCCTGGAGGGGGCCCAGGCCGGACTGTCGTGGTCGACGATCCTGGCCAAACGGGATAACTACCGGCGGGCCTTCGACGACTTTGACGCGGCGCGCATCGCCCGTTACGACGAGGCCCGCCTGGCCGCCCTCCTCCAGGATCCCGGGATCGTCCGCAACCGGTTGAAAGTCCGGGCCGCCGTCACTAATGCTCGGGCCTTCCTGGCCATCCGCGAGGCGGAGGGGTCATTCGCCGATTACCTCTGGGCGCGGGTGGACAGCAGGCCCGTCGTCAACCGCCCCCGCACCATGGCGGACGTGCCCGCTCGCACCGAGCTCTCCGACCTCGTCAGCAAGGATTTGAAGCGGCTCGGCTTCACGTTCGTCGGCACCACCATCGTGTACGCATTTCTGCAAGCGGTCGGCGTTGTCGACGATCATCTGGTCACCTGCCCGGCCAAGCGACTGGCGGGGCGCAAGTTCTGATCTGACTCACAGGAGGGCCGCGGCGTGCTCCCAGGGGCCTGCTCCAGAGTCGACGCAGCCCGGCGATCGCCCCTGTATCGCCGCCTATCAGAAGGAGGACGCCATGAAGCGCAACCGAGGGCAACGCCGGCCCGTTCCGGCTCGAGTTCGACGGTGGGTCGCCGGATCGGCGCTGCTCACCGCCGGAGCGGCCGGAGGTGGCTATCTGGCCACTACGGCCACGGCCGGAGCGGCCCCCGCGACCAACACCAACTCCAATGGCTCCAGTTCGAGGGGTGGGCCGTCGACGCCACCGGCGCCCCCGCAGACCGGGGCTCCGTACGGGCTGGACCAGAGCGGGACGGTAACCGCGGTCGGCACGGCGTCGGTGACGATCACATCCAGTGCTGGCACGGCCACCACCTACGCGGTGGTCGCCAACAGCGATATCGACAAGAACGGCGAGGCTGTGTTGTCCAACCTGGTGGTCGGTGACAAGGTCACGTTCAACTACGTCACGTCCGGCACCACCAAGACGATCGCCCATCTGCATGCCGGCAACGAGAGCCTCGACAAGCCGACTGCAGACGGCGGCGGCGCCGGGAGCGGTGAGCTGCCCGGCGGCGCCCCCGCGGGCGGCCCGGGCGGCCGGGGCGGCGGCCCGGGCGTCGCTCCGCCGGGCGCCTCGGGCGGGCCGGGGACTTCCTCCGGGTCATCCGGCTCGGGCCATACGGCCGCCTGAGGCCGTCCGGGACTGGGCGGCGGTCGCCTGCTGGGCCGCCGCCCGACCCAAGTCGAGGACCGGTGCGCGGCTATGTCAGGGTGGGGAGCATGCGGTTCATCGTCTATGGGGCCGGCGCCATTGGGGGCGTGGTCGCGGCCCTCTTGGCCGAGACGGGCGAGGATGTCATGGTCATCGCCCGAGGTGCGCACGCCGAGGCCATTCGGAGCGCCGGCCTGGCCGTGGAGTCCGCCAGTGGCCGCCGGGTGGTTCGCCTCGCCGTAGCGGAGGACCCGGGCGGGGCCGATATCGGGGCCGGCGACGTGGTCCTGCTCGGCATGAAGTCACAGGACACGGCCGCAGCGCTGACGGCGTTGCGCCGAACGGCCCCGCTGTCCACGCCCATTGTGTGCCTGCAGAACGGCGTGGAAAACGAACGGGCCGCGCTGCGACTGTTCGCCAACGTCTACGGGGTGTGCGTGATGTGCCCAGCCGCCCATCTCGAGCCGGGGGTAGTGCAGGCCTTCTCGTCGCCGATCGCGGGTTTGCTCGATATGGGTCGGTATCCGCACGGTCGCGACCACCTCAGCCGCCGCCTGGCGGACTCCTTCGAGGCGGCCACGTTCGACTCGGTCGAGCGGGAGGACATCATGCGGTGGAAGTACTGCAAACTGTTGACCAATCTCGGCAACGCGGTGGAGGCCATTTGCCACCCACCCGGCCGCTCGCAGATCACCGAACTAGCCCGCGACGAGGGCGTGGCCTGCCTGCAGGCCGCGGCCATCGACTACGCGTCAGCGCAGGAGGACGCGGCCCGACGTGGCGACCTGCTTGATATTCACCCAGTTGGCGGCCAGCCCCGCGGCGGCGGTTCCAGTTGGCAGAGCCTCCAGCGGGGTGCGGGAACGATCGAGAGCGATTACCTCAACGGTGAGATCGTCCTGCTGGGCCGCCGCCACGGCATCCCGACTCCCGTGAACGCCCTGCTGCAGGGAATGGCCTCCGATCTGGCGCTGACCGGGTCGACGCCCGGGGCGATATCCGCGGCGGCGTTCCTCGTACGGCTGGCCGCCGGCGGCGCCTGACGGTCGACGGGGAGGGGGCCCACGTGGCCCTCGACCTGGCCTGGGGCCGTCGCCGGCCCCAAGGTATCAACGACGAACACGACAGGCTACTAGGGTTGATCGACCCCGTCGGCTGGCGCGGCACCGAGACCCAGGGTCAGCTCTTGATGGGTGCAGGGTCGTTGGGATGAGGGGCCAGCGGCGTGACCTCGTCGGTGCGCCATATGTGCAGCGGCATAGACGCCAGGACCTTCTCGAGTTGCTCAGTGTCGTCGGCCGCGAAGCGTCCGAGCGTGCGCCACTCGCCAGGTTGGAGCGGGGGACGCCATAGGCGGAGCAGGTGGCCCTGAGCGGCAAGTTGGCGCGAATGCGCAGCTTCGCAGACGCGGACTTCATCGACAGTCGCTACCGTCCCGGTGGGCCTGACGACACTCCGCAGCACATACCCGGCGACGGCGTGGCTCGTCGAGGGCTCGAGCGTGGGCGACGGCGGCACCATCGCCGGCATGCCCGCGGAGTACAAGACATGGATGGTCGCCCACATCCTGAGCCAGGTCACCCTGCCCGGCGAGGACGACGCCATCTGGCAGATCCTGGGGAATGTGTCGAACAACATGGGCGACTACGACGCAAAGAAGTGCGAGAGCTGGTCGGCGCAGTTCCGCTGAGGCGGCCAGTAGGTGGATCTGCGTACGCTGGTCGGATGGACCCGGCGATGGAGGAGATCCGCGACGGTGACACGGTGTGGCGCTTCGATCGGGAGTTCCTGACCTCGAGGTGGGTTTGCCTATGGGGCCGAGGTTGCCACGGAATCGGT
>DASXZS010000060.1:0-12609 GCA_036501785.1 Acidimicrobiales bacterium
CAGAAGGCCTGGCTGGAGCGCCTGCTCCTGCGGGCCGGCCCGAACGCCCGCCTCGTCGCGGGCGCTCCCGGGGTACGGGCCGCGGCGGCGGCGCGGGTGCTGCACCGCTACCAGCCGTGAGCCCGCCGGGCTTGACGCTCAGGCCCGATGACGGCGGGCCAGGCTGGTTCGGTATCGTCTCCCGTCGTGTCTATGCCCGTCCCCGCCGATCCGGCTGAGCACGACGCAGCTCCCGTCCCTGCGCCCGTCCCGACCGATGGGAAGCGACGGACGATGCGGGTGGCGATCGAGTGGGGCGTCATCCTGGTGGTGGCCGTGCTGGCCGCCATCCTCATCCGCAGTTTCGTCGTCCAGCCCTTCTACATCCCGTCCGGATCGATGGAACCGACCCTCAAGGTGGGGGACCGCGTCCTGGTCAACAAGGTCAGCTATGACCTACATGGCGTGCACCGCGGGGACATCATCGTGTTCAACAAGCCGCCCAACGACAACACCCCGGGGGTCAAAGACCTCATCAAGCGGGTAATCGGGTTGCCCGGTGAGGTCATCTCGTCCGGGCCAGGCGGCGCCATCTACATCAATGGCAAGCTCCTCCACCAGCCCTGGCTGACCGCCTCGGCTCTGGCCAACCCCGGCCCACCCGTTCCTCGCACCGTGATCCCGCCGGGGGAGTACTACGTCATGGGCGACAACCGGGGAGATTCGTCGGACTCGCGCGTCATCGGCCCGATCGCCAAACACCTCATCGTGGGCCGGGCCTTCATCCGGGTGTGGCCATTGTCGCGCCTGGGAACCCTCTGAAGCCTGGGAGGCGCCGCTGGTAGGAGCGCGCCCTGGGCCCGGTTCAAGCCGCCTGGATGGCCGCCATGAGCCGGTCCACGTGGTCCGAGTACAGACCATCGAGGTCCAGCGCCAGGAGCCGGGCGATCTCGGTCGGGGCCTGGGCGTCCCACCCGAATGCCCGCAGGCCGGCCTGGTGCGCCAGGCGCACCCGTTCGACGGTCCATGCACTGCGGTGCAGGTTGAGGGCATCGACACCCGCCTGGTGCAGGGCCGGGGCGTGCGCCTCGAGGCCGCCGGGGATCCGGTCGGCCCGGATCGATTCCACCAGTCGTACGGTGGCGTCGGCTGCCCGCCAGCCGGCCAGGAGCCGCCAGTCGTCGTGGCACAACCACAAGCGGTCGCGGGCGCTGGCCTGGGTCGCCACCGCCAGAATGTCCGGGAGGGCGGCCGGGTCCTTGACGTCCAGCGACAGCTCGAATGCGGTGCCGCATTGTTCGTACAGGTCGGCAAGGGTGGGGATGTGGGGGGGCAGCGCCGACCGGGGCTGGGCGGCGATGGGTCGGCGCCGCCAGGGTGGCCCGGTTGCCCCGTCATGATCGAGAACGACACGCCCATCGGCGGTGATCCAGGCGTCACTCTCCAGGCCGGTCGCCCCCAGCTCCAGGGCGCGAGCGAAGGCGTCGAGGGTGTTCTCCCGGCGCTCGGCCCGCGCCCCCCGGTGGGCGAAGCCGATGGCCGGCCCGCCCCGGGGCGGCAGGGGATGCACCCCATCATCCTGGTCGATGCGCTAGACCGTTGGCACGGGCCCGGGCGGGGTGGTCCAGATCGGGCGCTCACACCGGGTGCTCAAGCAGGGCGGGGGAGGTGCCGATGAATCAGTACGAAGACCGGCATCCCGGAAGTTGAGGAGGACCACCGAGGTGGCAACTGTCAGGGCCACGTGCCCGACGTGTGGTGACGTAGAGCTGAGGGCCGCGGCGGTCCGGGTGCAACAGTGTGAATCGACCGGGGCCACGGCCTACTCCTTTCAGTGCCCGGCGTGCCGGGTCATGGTCAACAAGGCCGCGAACGAGCGGGTCGTGGCCGCCCTCACTGGCGTCGGTGTCGCCGTGACCCGGTGGTCGCTGCCGGCCGAACTGGCGGAGGTCAAGATCGGCCCGCCCATCACCCACGACGATCTACTCTCCTTCCACCTGGCCATGCGGGGCGACACGTGGGAGAAGGAACTGGCCGGTCTCCGGCGCACCACGTGAGGGTGCCGGACGCCCGGTGAGCACTCTCTGGCTGCTGCCGCTGTCGGTCGGGGGCCTCGGCGCCGTCGCCCTGGGAATCGCGGCGCACCGACTGGCCGGCGAGGTGGACGCCCTGCGCCGGTCGCTCCGGCCGCTCCGGGCGGCCCGTCCCGATGCCGGTCCCTCTAAGGAAGCGGCACCACTACACTCGCCCTGATGCTGAACTTCAGCCCCGAGAAGCTGCTTCTCGTGGGCCTCATCGCCTTGGTCGTCCTGGGCCCGCACCGGTTGCCCCAGGCCGCTCGGACGCTCGGGCGGGTGGTGGCCGAGCTGCGCCGCATGTCGTCGAGCTTCCAGGAGGAGGTCCGGGGCGCCCTGGCCGAGCCGACGGAAGCCCTCCACGCCGTAGTCGGAGACTTCCGGCCGACCGACGTGCGCCGGTCCGTCCGCGACGCCATTACCAACACCCTGGCGCCGCCGGCGCCGACCCCCTCGACGGGCGGGCCAGCCGCACCAGCCTCGCCGGGCGGGGCCGCACCAGGCGCCCCGACCGACGGGCCCCAGACCGTCGCTGGTCCTCTCCTGGCACCTGACGACCCGTCCCTCAACTGAGTAGTTCGGCCCGTGGCTGTCGCTGACCGACGGATCGGGCCGGTCCCGGAGCCCGCCGACGACGAACAAGGCAAGATGACCTTGTTCGAGCACCTCGCCGAGCTGCGGAAGCGGGTGATCATCTGCATCGTTGCCGTCACGCTCGGGACCGTGGTGGCCTGGTTCTTCTATGACGACGCCCTGCGCTTCATGCTCGAGCCCTACCACTCCTTTCTGGCCCATCACCGGCAGAAGGACATCTCCCAAGGCAACCTGGTGGCCAGCGGCCCGCTGGAAGGGTTCACCACCCGGCTGAAGGTAAGCGCCTACGGCGGGATCGCCCTGGCGTCGCCAGTGATCTTCTGGGAGCTGTGGCGCTTCATCACCCCCGGCCTGTACAAGAACGAGAAGCGGTACGTGGTCCCGTTCGTGGCCTCGGCGGTCGTGCTGTTCGGGGCCGGGGTGACCACGGCCATCCTGGTGTTCCCCAAGGCCCTGACGTGGCTGATCGACGTGAGCGGCACGGGTGTCGTCCCGCTGTTCTCGCCGGCGCGTTACTTCACCCTGTACGTCTCCATGTGCCTCATCTTCGGCGCGGTGTTCATGTACCCCTTGGTGGTGGTGTTCCTGGAGCTGTCCGGCGTGGTCCCCAGCACCAAGTGGCGCCACTGGCGCCGGCCGGCGATCGTCATCATCAGCCTGGTCGCGGCGGTGATCACGCCCAGCAGCGACCCATTCTCCTTCCTGGCCATGGCGGTCCCGATGCTCATCTTCTACGAGGGGTCGATCCTCGTCGGCCGAGCCCTGCACAAGTAGGGTCGACTCGTGTCGACTCGGGACCGCTTCGTGGCCCAGCTGGGCTTCGAGCTGGACGGGTTCCAGCGACAGGCGCTGGACGCCCTCGACGACGGCGGCAGCGTGGTCGTGGCCGCCCCCACCGGCTCGGGCAAGACCGTGGTGGCCCAATATGCGGTGGACCGGGCCCTGGCGTCGGGCGGCAAGGCGTTCTACACCACCCCCCTCAAGGCCCTGTCCAACCAGAAGTACTCGGAACTGGTGCGCCGCCACGGGGCCGACGCGGTCGGGTTGCTGACGGGCGACAACTCCATAAACGGCAACGCCCCGGTCGTGGTCATGACCACCGAGGTGTTGCGCAACATGATCTACGCCTCCGCCCCGGCTCTCCACGGGCTGCGGTACGTGGTGCTCGACGAGGTCCACTACCTGCAGAACGCCTACCGGGGCCCGGTCTGGGAAGAGGTGATCATCCACGCCCCACCGGGCGTGGACCTGGTCTGCCTGTCCGCCACGGTGTCGAACGCCGAAGAGCTCGCCGATTGGATCCGCACCGTCCGGGGCGAGACCACCGCCATCATCGAGGACCGCCGGCCCGTCGCCCTGCACGACCTGTACCTGCTGGGGGACAAGGGGTCGGAGCAACTCCTCCTGTTGCCGACCCTGGTGGACGGCCGGCCGAACCCCGAGGCCGCCGCCCTGGACTCCAAGACGCTCCGGCATCCCGGGATGCGCGGCCGGCCGCGGGGCCGTCTTTTCACCCCCCGGCGGGTGGAGGTCCTGGAGATGCTGGAGGAGCACGACATGCTCCCGGCCATCTATTTCATCTTCAGCCGGGCGGCCTGCGACGACGCCGTGACCCAGTGTGTCCGAGAGGGAAAACGCCTGACCTCGGTGGACGACCGCCGGCAGATCCGGGCCATCGCCGAGCAGTACGTCGACGCCCTGTCCGACCAGGACCTCTCCGTGCTCGACTACGGGGGGTGGCTGTCCGGTCTGGAGGCGGGCTACGCCGCCCACCACGCGGGCATGGTGCCGCCATTCAAAGAGGCGGTGGAGGCCTGCTTCGCGGCCGGGCTGGTCAAGGCGGTCTTCGCCACCGAGACCCTCTCGCTCGGCATCAACATGCCGGCGCGCTCCGTGGTCATCGAAAAGCTCACCAAATTCAGCGGAGAGCGCCACGAGTTCCTCACCCCGGGCGAGTACACGCAGCTCACCGGGCGCGCCGGCCGGCGGGGGATCGACGAGGTGGGCTACGCGGTGGTGCTGTGGTCGCCGTTCGTGCCGTTCGATCAGGTGGCCGGGCTGGCCGGGGCCCGCTCCTATGCCCTGACGAGCAGCTTTCGGCCCACCTACAACATGGCCGCCAACCTGGTGCGGCGCTACCGGCCTGACGTCGCCCACCACCTGCTCAACCTGTCGTTCGCCCAGTACCGGGCCGACAGCGACGTCGTCCGCCTCGAGACCCAGCTCGAGCGCAGCGCCGCCGCCCTCGCCGAGGCCCGGGCCGCGGCAACCTGCGACCGGGGTGATGTCGACGACTACCGCCGGCTCCTGCGTGCGAGCGAGGAGTCCGCCCGGGGGCGGCCGTCGATGAGCGCCGAAGTGACCGCGGCCCTGGAACGGGTCCGGCCCGGCGACGTGCTCATCGTTCCCGGCGGCAAGTCCGGTGGCCGGGTGGCGGTCCTATCGACATCCCGCCGGAGAGGGGGCGACATCCGGGTCCGGGCCGTGACGCCCGACCGGCGGCTGGTGTCACTGGGACCCCGCGACTTTCCGGCCCCGCCCGCGGCGGTGGCCCAGGTCGGGATGCCGGTCCCGTACGCCCCGCACAACGCCGGGTTCCAACGCCAGGTGGCCTCGGCGCTCGTCGCCGCCCGCCTGCGGGCGGCCCCGGGGGCCGCTCGCTCTCCAATCGCCCGCCGCCAGTGGCGAGGTGAGGTGGCCCTGGCCCAGGCCACCGCCGCGGCCGGGCATCCCGTCGCCAGTTGCCCCGACGCCCGAGCCCACCTGCGGGCCTCCGAGCGCGCCGACCGTCTCGCCAGGGACATCGAACGACTCGAGCGCCGGGTCAAGGGGCGTATCGAGTCACTGGCCCGCCAGTTCGACCGGGTCCTGCGCGTCCTCGAGGCCTGGGGCTACGTGGATGGCTGGGCGTTGACCGCCGCCGGTGAGCGGCTGGCCGGCATCTATCACGAATGTGATCTCCTGATCGCCGAGTGCACCGGGCAGGGCCTGCTCGACGGGCTGGAACCGGCCGAGGTGGCGGGCCTGGTCTCGGTGTTCACCTACGAGGCGCGCGGCCCGGGCGAACCGACGACCTGGTTCCCGACCCCTCGCGTGCGCCGGCGCTGGGCCGAGATCGACCGGCTGGCCGCCGAGCTCAACACGGCCGAGGAGGAAGCCGGGCTGCCCCTCACCCGGCGGCCCGCGCCCGGGTTCGTCGGCCTGGCCCACGCCTGGGCGGCGGGGGAGGACCTGGCTGAGGTCATCGCGGACGAGGAGATGTCCGGCGGCGACTTCGTGCGCAATGTCAAGCAGCTGATCGACCTGTTGCGCCAGCTCGGCGACCGCGCCGCCGACCCGGCGACCGCGGAGAGCGCTCGTCAGGCAGCCGACCGGCTGTTTCGGGGGGTCGTGGCCGCCTCCTCGGTGGTCGGCGGGTAAGGGGTCGTCCGAGGGTCACCGGGCCCGTCCGGCCATCCCCCACGTGCGGTCCGGTGCGCCCTTAGGCTGGGCCACCGCGATGGGGTACCTAGACACGGGCATCTATGCGGTCGAGCACTGGACCGAGGAGGAGGCGGAGATCCTCCGGCGGTACTTCACGAACCTCGACGGTCCGGTCTTCGCCCTCGTCAACCTGCCCGAAGTAGTCAAGGGTGCCCTTTTTGCCCGGTACTCCCGCACCGCCAAGAGCCTGCGCCGGCTCTTCCTCGACGAGTTCGTCGGCGACCTGGACATCAGCGGGGACCACGGGGTGGACGCCACCGTCGGGCTGGCCCGGGCCGAGCAACTCTACGACCGGGTGTTCTTCGAGTACGGCGATGACTCCGTCGCCCAGCTCGGCGGGGTGCACCTGGCCTGTGAACAGGCCTCCAACCTGCTCACCAAGGTGCTGGAGCGGGGTCGTCTCATGTCGTACATGGAGAAGTCGACCCGCTACGTCGCCTACGACAGCCGCCTCCCGAACGGGCGCTACCGTTATTTCCGGGCGCCGGAGGTGCTGGACTCCCCGTTGGGGGCCCGCTACGTCGGCGACATGGATCGTCTCTTCGACGCCTACGCCGAGTTGCTGCCGGTCATGCAAGCCTGGTTCGCGGCCCGCCATCCCAAGGCCCCCGAGGACTCCGACTTCGCCTGGCGGCAGTCCGTACGAGCCAAGGCCTTCGACGCCCTGCGGGGCATGCTGCCGGCGGCGGCCAGCTCCAACCTGGGGATCTACGCCAGCGGACAGGCCTACGAGGCCCTGCTGATCCGCATGCGAGCGCACCCGCTTCCCGAGGCTCGGGCCTACGCCGCGCTGATGCTCACCGAACTGCGCAAGGTGATCCCCTCCTGGGTCAAGCGGGTCGACGTCGACGACCGGGGGGTGGCCCACTCGGAGTACCTCGAGCGCAACGACCGGCAGATGCACGAGCTGGCCGCCGGCCTGCTCGACGAGGATCATCTGTCGACGCCGGGCGGCCCCGGCGGGGATCCCGAGGTGACCCTGCTCGACTGGGATCCCGACGCCGAGATAAAGGTGGTCGCGGCCATGCTCTACCCCTACACGGACCTGCCCGAACACCGCATCCACGAACGGGTGGCCGCCATGTCCGAAGAGGAGCGGCTGCGCGTGGTGCGGACCTACGCCGGCGATCGGCGCAACCGCCGCCACCGGCCCGGCCGAGCCCTGGAACGCAGCGACTACCGCTTCGACGTGCTCTCCGACTACGGGGCCTTCCGGGACCTGCAACGTCACCGGCTCTTGACGGTCGAATGGCAGGATCTGACCTCGGCCCACGGCTACACCCTGCCGGGTGCCGTCGCGGAGGCCGGGGCGGGCGATGCCTACGCCGCCGCCATGGACCGCTCGGCCTCGCTGCACGGGGCGCTGGCGGAGCACTTCGGCCGTACCCAGGCCGCCTACGCGGTGGCCCTGGCCTACCGGGTCCGGTACGTGATGCAGTTCAATGCCCGGGAGGCCATGCACCTCATCGAGCTGCGGACCAGCCCCCAGGGCCACCCGGAATACCGGAAGGTGTGCCAGCAGATGTACCGGCTGATCGCGGAGAAGGCCGGCCACCGGGCCATCGCGGCGCTGATGTCCTACTTGGACGACGCCGACTACGAAGACAGGGGATTGGAGCGCCTGGACGGGGAGCGCCGGGCCGCCCAGCGCCGCCAGCAGTCCAAACTCTAACGCTCTAGTTAAGCCTGAGAGTCATCCTAACTCCGTGAATAATGTTGAAAGAGGGGTTGATGAGGCTCCTGTTGATATTGTAGGTTTACCCGGCGGGCGGAGGGATCGGACCTCCAGGAGCAATGCGTCGTCAATTCCCCCGTCGTTTTCGCGGTCGTGACCTGCCCGCCCCCGGTTGGCCGGCGGGCCGCGGGCTGCCGCCGGCGGGCGGGGGAGCGACCGCGGCGGGCGAGTCCGGCGCCGACACCCCTCGGCCGGCTACCCCTCGGCCGGCTACCCCTCAGCCGGCTACCCCTCAGCCGGCTATCCCTCAGCCGGCCCAGCCGGGGCGATGGTTGCGCACTCTCCCGGTGGTGCTCGTCAGCCTGGGCCTCCTGGTGGCCGCGGGAACGGCCGGATTCGTCACCCACACCTATGTGGTGCGACCTGGTGACAGCCTCTGGGCCATCTCCCGGGCCAACGGCCTGTCGGTGTCCCAACTGGCTGCCGCCAACAGCATGAACGAAAACGACCTGCTGCTGATCGGCCGCCAGCTGCAGATTCCGTCGAATGTCCCGTCGACGTCCGGCCCGTCGACGTCTGGCCCGTCGACGTCTGGCGCCCAGTCGGCGCCGTCGGCCAGCGCCTCGGGCCCGGCAGCGGCCAACCCCTGGACTTTCTGCTCCACCTTTACCCCTCAGGGTGGGCCGTGGGGAGTGCTCCCGGACCTGCTCCAGCAGTCCCCGGATCGCCTGGTCCTGCAGCCGCTGTTCATGAAGTGGGCGGCCAACTACAACGTCTCGTTGTCCCTGCTGGAGGCCATTGCCTGGCAGGAATCCGGTTGGCAGCAGGGGGTCGTCTCCTCGGTCGGCGCGGTCGGGGCCGGCCAGCTGATGCCGGGGACGGCCAGCTTCATCAGCGGAACCCTCATCGGCATGCCCCTCAACATCAACTCGGTCTCCGACAACATCCGCATGGCGGCCGCGTTCCTCGCCTACCTCGCCGGCGTTGAAGGCAACAACCGGTGCGCCACTATCGCGGCCTACTACGAGGGCCCCGTCAATTTGGGCCACTATGGGGTGTTCCCTGACTCCCAGGCCTACGTGGCCAGCGTGGAAGCCCTGCTGCCTCGCTTCGAGTGACGATCCGGGCCGACGCCCGCAAGCCTTGGGGGCCCGGTCCTGCGGCCCCAGCCGGTTCAGCATTTTTTTCTGACCGGCTGACCTGCACCGACGCGCGTAACGGCTGGTCAGTGGGCTCTTTCTCCGCTTGACGGGACTCGTTTCGCTGGGCAGCATCGCGGTTGCATCAATGTGACGTCCGGATGGTGCGTCATGCGAGGGCAGGGTGACCAGCAGACCAAGTAGACAACGTCGGTCCTACGCCGGTGGCTTGCAAGCCGGGGGGCGCTGCACCAGACGGCACCAACGGTCGGCTCGGTCACCCTGCCCACGGTTTTTGGTGGGGTAGGAGGCCTGGGGAATACCGGGAGGGTCACTCTCGTTCCGCGTGTGACCGGGCGGGTTCCGGCGGGGTCTAGTATCCGCCGCCGACGAAGCCGAGCGGCTGCCCCTACTTCTGCAGTTCTGCCTGTGAAGGACGCCACACATGCCCAAAGATGATCTCGATGACGACCTCCTCGACGAACAGGCTGATCTGCCGGACGACCTCGATGAAGAAGATCTAGAGGACCTTGACGAGGACGACGAGGACGTCATCGACGACGAGGCGACCATCGAGGACGATGAGATCGAGGCCGAAGATATCGACGTCCCGGTCGAGGTCGAGGCCAAGGCCGTCCGCGAGGAAGAGGAAGAGGAAGAGGAAGAGGAAGACGAGGACTCCGATGACGTGGAGGCCAGCCTCGACGTGATCCTCAAAGAGCGACTAGTCGTGCCGGACGACGATGATGACGCCGAGGACGAGGAAGAAGTCGGTGACCCCGACGAACGCGGCGAGAGCCCCCTCCGGGTCCTGCCCAAGCAGCCCGGTGAATTCGTGTGCCAGTCCTGTTTCTTGGTCAAGCATCCCAGCCAACTCGCTGACCAGGACCGGATGCTCTGCCGAGACTGCGTGTGACTTGGCGGGCGGGCCGGTGCCGGGGCAGGATCGCACTGTGCAGGATCGCACTGGGCAGGATCGCACTGGGCCGGATCGCTCCGTGACCGAAGCGCACTCGCCGCTCGACGTGGCCATGGATCTGCTGGTGTATGCGCCGGTCGGCCTGGCCCTGTCGGCCGTGGAAGAAATCCCGAAGCTGGCCGCCAAAGGCCGGGCCCAGCTCGGCGGCCAGATCGCCATGGCCAGGGTGGTGGGGCAGTTCGCCGTGGCCCAGGGCCGCAAGGAACTGGCCCGCCGGTTCTCGCCGGCCGCCAACTCCGGAGCCGGCCGGACGGTGCCGCCGGCTCCCCCCGCTGGGACGACGGTCGACGGCGCCTCAGTGGACGGCGACCGGCTCAGACCCGACCCCACTTTCGAAGACCTGCTGGCCCGTTCGGAGCCGGCGCCGGACGCGGATGCCTCGACCGGGCCCGGGAGCGAGCCGGCCGTGGCCGGGCCCGCCGCCGGCGAACCCCGGCCGGATCCGAACGGGTTGGCCATCCCGGGGTACGACTCCCTGGCGGCGTCCCAGGTGGTGCAGCGCCTGGCCGGGCTGTCCGAAGAGGAGTTGGCTGCAGTAGGGGCCTACGAGAGCTCCCACCGGGCCCGCCGCACCATCCTCACCCGCGTGCGCCAGCTCCAGGACCGCTGAGCGGGGGGGTCGGTGGAGCACGCCCGAGTGGCGACGGCCGCCGACATCCGCGCCCTGGAGACCCTACGAGACCAGGCGGTGGCCGAGCTCGACGGCGAACGGGGCGGCGCCCTGCTGGCGGGGACCGTCACGAGCTCCGAACCCCCGGACCTGGCCCTACGGCGGGCCCTGGATGATCCCGAGCGGCTCATCGTACTGGGCACTCTCGACGGGGTCGAGGTGGGCTTCGCCTCGGTCCGGCGCGACGCCGCCCGGCGCCAGCCGATCGGCGTGATCGAGGGCATCTACGTCGAACCGTCGGCCCGGCAGATCGGTGTCGGCGAGGCCATGGTCGACCTGGTGCGCAGCTGGTGCTGGGGGCGTGGCTGCCGAGGCATCGACGCCCCCGCCCTCCCGGGCAGCCGGGCGGCCAAGGCCTTCTTCGAAGATCACGGCTTCGTCGCCCGGCTGCTGGTCATGCACCACTCGCTCACGGAGCCGAGGGTGGGTGAGCTTGACTGACTGGCGACCGGAAGTCTGCGTCGGGGCCGTGACCGTTGACGAGGATCAGATCCTGCTGATCCGGCGGGGTCGGGGTCCGGCTCAGGGCGTCTGGTCGGTGCCGGGCGGGCGGGTGGAGGCCGGCGAGACCCTGGCCGAGGCCGTAGTGCGCGAGCTCGCGGAAGAGACCGGCCTCGAAGGCGTCTGCGAGCGCTTCCTCGGCTGGGTGGAGCGCATCGGCGACGGCTATCACTTTGTCATCTTGGACTTCTGGGTGACGATCGTGGCCGGCGCGGAGCCGGTCGCCGGGAGCGACGCCGCCGAGGCCGCGTGGGTCGCCCTCGACCAGGTGGCGGAGCTAGCCCTCGCCGATGGTCTGGCCGAGTTCCTCCACGACCAGGGGATTCTGGCCGCCTTCAGCTGAGGGCGCGGCGGCAGGCTCGACCGGCGCCCCGGCGGCTTCCGGGGCGGGCGCCGCGTCTGGCGTGGGCGCGGCTTCGGGCGCCCGAGCCGTGTCGGCGGCGGGCGCCTCCGGGGTGCCGGCGGGCGCGGCTTCGGGCGCCCGAGCCGGGGCGGCCCTGGGCGCTGGGGGCCGCCGGGCCGCGATGGGGGCCGGTGGAGGAGGGATAGCGATACCGAGCATGGCGGCCAGGGCCGGAATCCGCCCGGACTGCTGCTGGGCCGCCCGCCGGAGATCTGGGCTGGGGTCGCTCGGCAGCCCGACGGGCTTGACCGTGCGCCGGACGGGGGACGCGGCCACCGCGTCGATCAGGGCCAGCCACCGGTCCGCCGGCGTGTCGGGCGCCATCGCCTGCGCGGCCGCGTCGCTCAGCCGCTCGGTCAACCCCGGTTCGAGCCGGGCCGCGGGCTCGGGCGGGCGGCCGGCCAGGCGCAGGGCCCGCACCACCCGGTTCTCGTCGAGGTGCTTGGCGACCTCATGGGACCACTCCTGGCGCAGGGCGCCGACGCGCCGATCGAGGGCTTCCCGCAGGCTGGAGGCCAAGGCGCGCGTGGCGCCGTCCCGGGCCGTGTCCGCCCCGGCGACCACCGACCGGAGGTCTCGGAGGGAGATGTCGTCCACGTCCTTGGCCGCGGCCTCGGCGCGGTCGTGCCATTCGGCCGCCTTGAGCCTGGGCAGCAGGGCCTCGGCCATGGCGACCAGCTGATCGGTGTTGGGGGCGGGCCGACCCTCGGCGATGGCTTTCTCCCGCTCGAGGTGCAAGGCCGTGCGCACCGCCGGGATGCCACCTCGAAGCACCTGCTCTGCGATCGGCCGCTCCTCCGGTGGCAGTGACGCCATCACCGCCTGACGGTGGGCCCGGCCGGGATTGAACCGACGGGTGCGGCGCTCGCCGGTCCCGTCGCCCATGGCCTCACGCTCGGGCGTCTTGTCGCCCCGTCGACGGGCTCCGCTGGGCCGGTCACTGGCTGGTGGTCGCGACGGTCGCGGGCTGGCCGTGGACCGAGCCGGGTGCTCAGGGCGGCCCGCCCGTTGGGCCCGTTCCGGCCGTTCGGGCCGGTCGGCGCGGTCGGGTCGATCGGTCGGCGCGCGCCGGGCGGGGCGGTCGTCGGCGCGGGCCGCGCTGGGCCGGCGC
>DASXZS010000061.1:0-6239 GCA_036501785.1 Acidimicrobiales bacterium
CGGGCGCGACCGCGGCCACCCCGCCCCCGGGAGCCGCCGACGGTCTGACCGGCTTCGGAGCAACTTCGGCGGAGTGGAACGCCCACCACCGAGCCGACACCACCAAGGCCCCCGGCGCCGCCTACCTGCCCTACATCAGCGGCCCATCCGGGCTGGGCGGCGACCAGTACCAACGCGTCCGGGTCACCGCCGGCAGGGTGATCAGCTACGGCATCACCCTGCCGCAGGGAACCTCGCAGGCTGCTGCCGAGCAGTTCCTCGCTGTCCAACTCCCTTCTGACGCCAAGCTGACCAACGCCTTCAACGGGCCGGCGGTCGGGGGCGGCTCGTGTCTCCTCTTGAACTATCAGAGCCCCACCTTGGGCCGGGTCCTCGGGGCCGCACCGATCGGCGATCCGCGAGGGACGGTGGGCGCCGAGCTGTCCACGCTCGCCGTCGGCGGCAGCGCCACCAGCCTCGATCGCGGCAACGTCAACAGCGGGATCATCGACCTGGTAGCGATCTCCCCCGGCGACAGCTGCTGAGAGGGATCCAGAACAACGAGCAGCCGGCCCTTTCAACTGGGACCGGCGACTCGTCGTTGTTCTGGGTCCCTATCGGGACAGTGGGAAGGCGTTAGAAGCCCATGCCTCCCATGCCGCCCATGCCGCCGCCACCACCCATGGCCGCTGCGGCAGCGGCTGCCGCCGCCGGGTTGGGCTTCTCGGGCTTGTCGGCCACCAACGCTTCGGTGGTCAGGAGCAGGCCGGCGATCGACGCCGCGTTCTGCAGCGCCGAGCGGGTGACCTTGGCGGGATCGATGACGCCGGCCTTGAGCAGGTCCTCGAATTCGCCGGACAGGGCGTTGAGTCCGGTGTTGCCGGTCTCACGCTCCGCCTGCTGGATGATGACCGAACCTTCGAGGCCGGCGTTGAAAGCGATCCACTTGAGGGGCTCCTCCAGCGCCTTGCGGACGATGTTGGCGCCGGTCGCCTCGTCACCGCTCAGCTTCTTGATGGCCGTGTCGATGGCGCCCCGGCTGCGCAGCAGGGCGGTGCCACCGCCGGGAACGATGCCCTCCTCGATGGCCGCCCGGGTGGCGGACAGGGCGTCCTCGATGCGGTGCTTCTTCTCCTTGAGCTCCACCTCGGTGGCGGCCCCGACCTTGACGACGGCCACGCCGCCGGACAGCTTGGCCAGCCGCTCCTGCAGCTTCTCGCGGTCCCAGTCGGAGTCCGTGTCGTCGATCTCCCGCTTGATCTGGGCGATGCGACCCTTGACGTCCGCCTCCGAACCGGCACCCTCGATGATGGTGGTGTTGTCCTTGTCGACCACGATCTTGCGGGCCCGGCCGAGCAGGTCGAGCGTGGCGTTCTCCAGCTTGAGCCCGACCTCCTCCGAGATGACCTGGCCACCGGTGAGGGTGGCGATGTCGGCCAGCATGGCCTTACGGCGGTCGCCGAACCCGGGCGCCTTGACGGCGACGGACGTAAACGTCCCCCGGATCTTGTTGACCACCAGCGTCGCCAGGGCCTCACCTTCGACGTCCTCGGCGATGATCAGCAGCGGCTTGCCGCCCTGCATCACCTTCTCGAGCACCGGCACCAGGTCGTGCACGGCGCTGACCTTGGAGTTGGCGATCAGCACGTACGGGTCCTCCAGCACCGACTCCTGCCGGTCCTGGTCGGTCACGAAGTACGGGGACAGGTAGCCCTTGTCGAACTGCATGCCCTCCGTGAACTCCAGCTCCAACCCGAAGGTGTTGGATTCCTCGACGGTCACCACGCCGTCCTTGCCGACCTTGTCGATGGCGTCGGCGAGCACATCGCCGATGGAGGTGTCGGCGGCGGAGATGGCCGCGACCTGGGCGATCTCGCTCTTGTCGTCGATCTCCTTGGCTTGCACCTTGATCGCCTCTACGACGGCCTTGACGGCCTTGTCCATACCCCGCTTGAGGGCGGTCGGGCTGGCCCCGGCGGCCACGTTACGCAGGCCCTCGTGGACCAGCGCCTGGGCCAGGACGGTGGCGGTGGTGGTGCCGTCGCCGGCCACGTCATTGGTCTTGGTGGCGACCTCCTTGACCAGCTGGGCCCCCATGTTCTCGAAGGGGTCCTCCAGCTCCACTTCGCGGGCGATGGTCACGCCGTCGTTGGTGATGGTGGGTGCACCGAACTTCTTTTCGATGACCACGTTACGGCCCTTGGGCCCGAGCGTGACCTTGACGGTGTCGGCCAGCTTGTTGACGCCGGCCTCGAGACCCCGGCGGGCGCTCTCGTCGAACTTGAGCTGCTTGGCCACCTACTTCACCTTCGCCAGCACGTCGCGACCGGTGAGGATGAGGAGGTCCTCACCGTCGATGGTGATCTCGGTCCCGCCGTACTTGGAGTAGACGACCTTGTCGCCCACCTTGATATCGAGCGGGATCAGCTCCCCGGTGTTCTCGGCGCGCCGGCCCGGGCCGACGGCCAGGACCTCGCCCTGCTGGGGCTTCTCTTTTGCGGTGTCGGGGATGACCAGACCGGATGCGGTCTTCTCCTCGGCCTCGCTGGGGCGGACGACGATGCGATCGTCGAGCGGCTGCAGACTCATGTTGGTGCGCCTCCATTGGCAGTTAGCACTCTCACCTGACGAGTGCTAACGATAGCGAGATCCCGGCGTTAGTTCAACCGGATGTCGCGGGACCGGCGCAGATACAGAATTCTTTGCCCTCGATCCGCACGTCACCCCTCCAGCGGCAGGCGCAGATTGGGGTTGGCGCCGGCGTCGAGCGGGGTCGGCCCGTCCAGCCGCAGCCGGTACCAGGCGGTGGCGCCGACCATGGCCGCGTTGTCGGTGCACATGGCCCGGCTGGGGATCAGCGCCGTCCGCCCATCCGCCTGAGCGGCGCTGACGACCCGCTCCCGCAGGGCCGAGTTGGCGGCCACCCCGCCACCGATGCACACCGACCGAGCGCCGGTGGAGGCCGCGGCCCGCATGGTCTTTTCCACCAGTACGTCGACGACCGCCTCCTGGAACGACGCCGCCACGTCGGTCGTGGCCGCCTCCGGGTGTTTGCGGACGTAGGTGATCACCGCCGTCTTCAAACCACTGAAGGAAAAAGAGTATCCGTCGTGGCGCAGGCCCCTCGGGAACATGATCGCCCCCGGGTCGCCGGCGGCCGCCGCCCTCTCGATGGCGGGTCCCCCCGGGTACCCGAGCCCCAGGAACCGCGCCACCTTGTCGAACGCCTCGCCCGCGGCGTCGTCGATGGTCTGCCCCAGCAGGCGGTAGCGGCCGGGCGCCCGCATGTGGATCAACATGGTGTGCCCGCCCGACACCAGCAGCACCACCGCCGGCAGGGCGATGTCGGGATCCTCCAGGAACGCGGCGTGCAGGTGCCCCTCCAGGTGGTTGACCCCCACGAACGGGATCCCCCACGCCCAGGCGTACGCCTTGGCCGCGCTGACGCCGACCAGCAGCGAGCCGATCAGGCCGGGCCCGATGGTGGCGGCGACGGCGTCCAGCTCGCCGGCGGTGGCGTCGGCGAGGTCCATGGCCTCGGTCACGACCGGGGTGAGCAGGTCGACGTGGGCCCGGCCGGCCACCTCGGGGACGACCCCGCCGAAGCGGGCGTGCAGGTCCACCTGGCTCGACACGACCGAGCTCTTGACGAGACGGCCATCCTCCACGACCGCGGCCGCGGTCTCGTCGCAAGACGTCTCGATGGCCAGGATCCGGGAGACCCGGCGAGGAGGAATCCTCACGGGCGCGATTCCGCCCGGGTCTCGTCGATGGTGGTGCCGGCGATGCCGGCCGCGATGGTGGCCAGCCGCTCGGCGTACTCTGGCGTGTCGATGTTGTAGGCCCACATGATGAGGGCGTCCTCGTTGGTTTCCGCGTAGTAGTTCTTGCGCAGACCGGCGGTCTCGAAGCCGAAGCGGCGGTACATGGCCTGGGCCGCGGCGTTCGAGACCCGGACCTCCAGGGTCAGATGGCGGGCCCCGTGGATGAGCGCGGCCCGGGCCAGGTTGAGCAGGAGGCGGCTCCCTACCTGGTGGCGGTGCCAGGCCGGATCGACCGCGATGGTCGTCACGTGGGCCTCGTCGGCGCTGAACATCAGGCCGCCGTAGCCCGCCACTACCCCGTCGATGCGGGCGGCCACGTAGTGCCGGCTGTTCCGCAAATTGAGCTCGCTCATGAACAACGGCAACGACCACGGCCTCGGGTACACCTGGGCCTCGATCCGCAGCACCGAGCGGAGGTGGCGCCGGCGCAACGGCACCAGGTGGACGGTCAGCTCCTCCGGGCCTTCCGGCCGAGGCGGCGCCTCCGGTCGGGTCACCTCACCCATGGCGGGCCACCACGTCGCCGCGCTCGGCCCAGCCAATGCGGACGTCGGCGCCGCGCAGGTACCGCGGGGTGATCTCGGCCAGGGGGACCGAGGGGCGGTCGGCGGCCAGCTCGACCAGGACGGCGGCGCTGGGGTGGTCGTCGGCGGGGCCGGCCAGCTCGAGATGCGGCAGGCTGGTGAGGACCTCGGCGTAGCGGCGGGCCCCGTCGCCGACGGCGAGCACCGGCGGGTCAGCGGCCGCTGTCGCGCCGGCGAGGGCCTCCGCCAGCTCGTCCGGTGCGCTCACCGTCGCCGCGGTGATCGGCTCCATCCCGTGGCGGCTCGGCCGGTAGAGGGCCCAGAAGACCTCACCCCGCTTGGCGTCGACCACCGCCGCCACCGTGCGGCCTTCCCGCCGGTGCGGGTGGGCGAGGATGTCGAGCGACGAGCAGCCCACGATGGGGATGTCGAGGGCGTCGGCCAGCGCCTTGGCCGTGGCCACCCCGACCCGCAGCCCGGTGAAAAGACCGGGGCCGATGTCGACGGCGATGCGGTCGATCTGTTGGGTGCCGATGCCGGCCAGCCCCGCGACAGTGTCGATGGCGGGCGCTAGCAGCTCGGCGTGCCGGCGGCCCTGCCGGACCTGCAGGGAGGCCAGGGGGCCCTCGGGCCCGGCCAGGGCGACCCCAACCTGCGAGGTGGCAGTGGCGATGCCGAGCAGGATCGTCATCGCCGGCCCACCTCGTGGTGGGCCAGGGCCGAGGAGAGGTCGTCCCACCGGGCCAGCCACCGGGTGCCTGCGGGGACGAGGCTGAGCCGGCGCTCGCCTTCCACGTCGGTGAGCGACAGGTGAACGTGGAGGCGTTCGGCCCCGACGGCCGGGCCGGCGCGCTCACCCCATTCGATGACCGCCACCGCGCCGTCGTCGATCATCTCGGGCAGACCGAGAGCCACGATGTCGGCCAGGTGGTCGAGGCGGTAGACGTCGGCGTGGATGAGCTCGATCCCGAAGGCGGTCGGGTAGCTGCGCACCAGGGCGAACGTGGGGCTGGTCACGGGTTCTTCGACGCCCATGGCCCGGGCCAGACCCTGAGTGAAGGTGGTCTTGCCGGCGCCGAGGTCACCGTCGAGGAACAGCACGTCGCCCGGGAGCAGGATCCGGGCGATCGCGGCCGCCACCGCCTGGGTGGCGGCGGGGCCATCGCAGAGGATCTCGAGGGTGGGGTTCATCGGCCGGCCGCCGGGCTCGCCGGCGCGGCGCGCGCCGCATCCAGCGCGGCCCGGGCCCGGACGAAGTCGGCTCGCATCTTGGCCAGGACCTCGCCTCCGCCTCGTAGCGCCGCCGCGGGGTGATACGTCGGCAGCAGCATCGCCCCGTCCGTCCCGAACGGGTAGGCCCGCCCACGCAGCCGGGTGATGCCCTCGCTGGTGTCGAGCAGGAGGCGGGTGGAGAAGTTGCCGAGGGTGACGACGACCTTCGGGGCGATCAGAGCCACCTGCTGATCGAGGAACGGACGGCAGGCCTCGATCTCCTCCGGCAACGGGTCGCGGTTGCCGGGCGGCCGGCACTTGACGACGTTGGCGATGTACACCTGATCGCGGCGCAGCCCGGCCTCCTCGGCGAGCAGGCGGTCCAGGAGCTGCCCCGACCGGCCCACGAACGGGCGGCCCTGGAGATCCTCGTCCCGGCCCGGTCCTTCGCCGACCACCATGAGGTCGGCGTCGGGATCGCCCTCTCCGAACACCACCGTGGTGCGGCCCGCGGCGAGGGGGCACCGGGTGCACTCCAGGGCGATCCGTTGGACATCGGCGAGCCCGGGCACGGCGACCCATCGTACCCGCCGCCTCGCGTTCCACCGAGCGCATCGCGGCGGGTTGCTACCGTTCTGGCGGCGATCACTGCGATGCCGCGTCGATGACAGAGGGGGAAGCCGTGAGCACGACTCCGCCG
>DASXZS010000062.1:0-2579 GCA_036501785.1 Acidimicrobiales bacterium
GGAATCCAGCCTGCCGGCCCAGTCAGGAGCGACACAGCCGCCGGCGCCACCGGTGCGGCACGACCTGTCGGCGACCAGCGGTGAGCGACGGGGCGCGGGGAGGGCCGCCCGTGACCGGGCACAACGGGCGGGGCTGGGACAGTGGCGGGAGGACGACCGCGGGCACGACGCGCTGCAGACGATCCTGGCCCAGAACAAGACACGGGTGCCCGAGCTCGCCCCCCTCCGACATCAGCGCATGGCCGCGTCACCCTGGAACTACTACCGGGGTGCCGCGGCGGTGATGGCCTCGGACCTCGCATCCGAACCCAACAGCGGGCTCGAGGTGCAGCTCTGCGGAGACGCCCATGTCCTCAACTTCGGGCTGTGGGCGACTCCCGAGCGGAACCTCATGTTCGACCTCCGCGACTTCGACGAGACCCTGCCCGGCCCGTTCGAGTGGGACGTGAAGCGTCTGGCAGCCAGCCTGGTCGTGCTGGCCCGCGAGAGCGGCCTCAAGCAGCGAAAGGCCGATGCCGCCGTCGTCGCCGCGGTCGAGGCCTACAGCCAGCGCATCCGCCGGTACGCCCGCATGCCCGAGCTCGACATCTGGTACGAGGGCATCCACGCCGACAGCTTGATCAGCTACTACGAGCCGGCCGACCGTGGGCAGATCTCAGTCCACATCGAGAAGGGGAAAAAGAAGCGTACGAGCCGGGGCGCCTTTGCCAAGCTCGCGGCGATGAGCCACGGGCGTCCGCGGATCACCGAGGAGCCGCCGCTGCGCGTGGCGATCAGCGACGACGAACAGGCGGACCTGGTCGACCACCTCCTGGCCGAGTACCGCCTGACCCTCCAAGAGGACCGGCGGAGCCTGTTCGACCGGTTCACGCCGGTCGACGTCGTTCGCCAGGTCGTGGGGGTGGGCAGCGTCGGGATGCGGGTCTATCTGGTCCTGTTGGAGGGGCGCACCGGAGCCGACCCGCTGTTCCTGCAGATCAAGCAGGCCGGGCCCTCGGTGTACGAGGCCCATACCCAATCCAGCCGGCACGACAACCACGGAGCTCGGGTGATCAACGGGAAGCGACTGGTCCAGAGCGCCACCGACATCTTCGTCGGGTGGGGATCACTGCACGGGAGGGACTACTACGTGCGCCAGTTCCGCGACATGAAGATCATCCCGACTGCCGCACTGATCGCACCTCAACTGGCCGAGTTCGCCACCGCCTGCGGCGAGACGCTGGCCCGGGCCCACGCCCGCACCGGGGACCCGATGGCCATCGACAGCTACATCGGGAAGGGCCCGAAGTTCGTCAAGGCGATGACGCAGTTCGGGCGCCTGTACGCCGGACAAAACGGGCGGGACCACGCCCAGCTCGTCGCGGCCATCGCCGCCGGCAGGGTGGAGAGCCTGCCGGCCTGAGCATCAGCCGGCGATCGGCCACCGGTGCGAGGGTTTCCCCGGCCCGGTCCCAGACCGGCCGCCCAGCAGGGCGACCAATTCGCCCGATCGGGAGCGGTAGCGGTCGATGCTGCGTCGCTTCACGTTCTCATACCCCCTGATCTCGTCAGCCAACGCGGCGATGTCCGCCACGAGGCCGGCGGTCGCCGGAGTCAGCTGTCCGAGCGACCACGTCACCAGTGCGCAGTATTCGGAGACCAGCGCCCGCTCGGTCCGGCGCATCCGGGACCAGCCGAAGAGGTCGAGGGGGGTGCCCCGCAGGTGCCGCCCGGCCCGGAGCATCCAGAAAGCCGGCCGGGCCGCCGGGCCCAGGTGGATCTTGCGCCTGAGCCCCATCGCCTTGAGCACGGGTGGGTGCAACAGCACCTTGGTGGAGGCGCCCGGGCCGAACTCGGCGGTGAGCGCCGCCCGCTGGGCCGGGTCGAGGTGGAGGCGGGCCACTTCGTACTCGTCCTTGTACGCCATCAGCTTGTGCAGACCACGGGCGAACGCGGTGGTCACCGGGAAGGCGGGGTCACCGGTCCGATCGCCCTCGATGACGGCGGCCCGGAGCACCTCGTCCAGGTAACGCCGGGCGTAGGCCGCGCTCTGGTAACCGGCCAGGTCGGCCGCCGGCAGCTCGAGCAGGTCGACCAGAACGGCAGGTGCCGAAGCCAGCAGGGCTCGCACCGAGGCCGGTGGCGCCGGCACCGGCGGTACGGTCGGGGCGAGGGCGGCGTCGACCGCGGTGGGGTCGATCACCGCTGCCCGTCCCCACCGGAAGGCGGCCCTGTTCTGGGCGCCGCCGGTCCCGTTGAGGCGGATCGCCTCTTCGATGGCGCCGGCGGTGACGGGCAGGCAACCATGCTGGAAGGCGGCCCCGAGCATCACAAGGTTGGTGGGAAGGTGGTCGCCGAAGAGCCGCTCGGAGATCCACTGTGCGTCGAGGAAGACGTTCTCGGCCGCCCGGGTGACCCGGTCGATGCGGGCGGTGTCCTTGGGGAAGGGGATCGACGGGTCCCGCACCATGGCTGCTGTGGCCACCGTGGCCGTGTTGACCACGGCAACGGTGCGACCTGGATCGGCGACGGCCAGGTTGTCGTCGGCCACCGCGCCGAGCAGGTCGAGCCCGAGCAACAGGTCGGCCGAACGGGCGCCG
>DASXZS010000063.1:0-18547 GCA_036501785.1 Acidimicrobiales bacterium
CAGCAAGAGCTGGGGTAAGGCGACCGAGGACCCCTATACGGTCTCGGCCATCGGCCGGGCGGCCAGCGAAGTCGACGCCTGCCGGACCCATCTGCTGCGCAACATCGGCGACATGTACGAGGCGGCCGGGCGGGGCGAGCCGATCACAGTCGACATGCGCAGCCGGTCCCGGCGGGACCAGGTGCAAGGCAGCCACCGGGCCATTGCCGCCATCGACGAGATCTTCGACCGCAGCGGGGCTGGGACCATCAGCACGTCCAACCCCATCCAACGGCTGTGGCGCGACGCCCACGCCGGCCGCCATCACACCGTCAACTCCGTTGATAGGTCGCTGCACAGCTACGGCATGACGGCCATCGGCTTCAACCCGACCGACGTGATGATCTAGATCTAGACGGGTCTGTTCCGATGCCGATCTGGCCTGAAAACCTCGCCGACTTGGAGGCGATCAAGAGCGTCAAATACCGGTATCTGCGCGCCGTCGACCTGCGCGACTGGGATCTGCTGGAGAGCGTGCTGACCGACGATGCCACCGCCGCCTATGCCTCGGGGAAGCTGAGCTTCGAGGGGCGCCACGCCATTGTGGCGTTCCTTCGGGACTCCATGCCGGCGGGCGAGATGCTCAGCTCTCACCGGGTCCATCACCCCGAGATCGAGCTCACCAGCTCCACCACGGCCACCGCCCGGTGGGCGCTGGACGACATCGTGATCGTCCCGGCCTCCAACTTCGCCTTGCGGGGAGCGGCCTATTACACCGACGAGATGGTCAAGGTCGATGGGGAGTGGAAGATCCGCCGGACCGGCTACCGCCGGCTGTACGAGCAGACTATGTCCCGCGATGGCATCACGGTGACGGACCACTGGTGGGCCGGCGAGGGGGCCGGCGACCGGAAGGCAGCGGCGGGCGCCAGCGGGTCGGCGGGCGGGTCGGCGGGCGGGTCGGCGGGCGGATCGGCGGGCGGGTCGGCGGGCGGGTCGGCGGGCGTTTAGGCCTCGAAGCCGCCGAAGCCGCCCCGGTAAAAGAGCAGAGGTCGGCCCGCGCCGGTCTCCAGGCCCACCACCCGGGCCACCACCAGATAGTGATCACCCGCATCGTGGACGGTCTCGATGGTGCAGTCGACCCAGGCCAGGGCATCGTGCAGCCGCGGCGGTCCAGCGGGCGCCGGCGACCAGCCCACACCGGCGAATTTGTCCGCCCCAGAGTGGGCGAACGTCCGCGCCAGGGCCTCCTGGTCGTCGGCCAGGACGTTGGCGCACAAGGAGCCCGCCTCGGCGACGTTCGGCCAACTTGTCGACGACCTCCCGGGGGCGAACGCCACCAACGGCGGGTCCAGGGACAGACTGAAAAACGACTGGCAGGTGAAGCCCGCTGGGCGGCCGCGATGCATGGCCGTGATGACCACTACCCCACTGGCGAAGTGCCCGAGCGTGGCTCGGAACTCGCCCTCGTCGACGATCTCGACGTTCACAGGCCAGGTTCGACTTTCACAGGCCAGGTTCGACTTTCACAGGTCCGGCAGGCCGAGCGACAGGTTCGGGGTGATGAGACCGCCGTCGACCTCCAGCACCTTGCCCGTGACAAAAGCGCCGGCGTCCGACGCCAGGTAGACGACCGCGGCGGCAACATCCTCGGCGGTGCCGAGCCGGTGCGCCGGGGTCATGGCGGTCATGGTGGCGCGCATCTCGTCGTTGAGGACGCTACCGAGCGCGTCTGTCTCGATGGAGCCGGGGGCGATGACGTTGACCCGGATCCTCGGTGACAGGTCGACGGCCGCCAGGCGGCTCATGTGGATGAGGGCGGCCTTCGCCGTGCCATAGGCCACATAGCCTCGGTCGACTAGGCGGCCCATGGCCGAACTGACGTTGATCACTGCGCCGCCGCCGGCCGCCAGGAGGTGCGGCACCGCCAGCTTCGTCAACTCGAACGCCACCGTTACGTTGAAGTGAAAGCCTGCTTCGAGGTAACGGGCGCTGGTGCTGAGAAACGGGCGGGGCATGGTGCCGCCGACGTTGTTGACGACGATGTCGATGCGCCCGAAATTGGAGGTCGCGGCCTCGATCAGGGCCGGCAACTGATCCAGATCGTTGAGGTCCGCGGCGACCGGGACGGCCCGGCGGCCCGTGTCGGCGGCCACCTTGTCGACCAGTGCTTGCAGCGCGGCGGCGTCGCGGGCGGACACCACCAGATCCGCGCCACCCTCTGCCAGTGCCATGGAGGTGGCGGCGCCGATTCCCCGGCTGGCCCCCGTCACCACCGCCACCTTCCCCGGGACCCCGTAGCGATCCAGCAGCATGGCCGAGCAGCATAGAGGTGACGGTCTGGGGGCTGTTGCGGCGCCCCGGGCCGGCTGTCCCGGCGAGCGGGACGGGGGCGTGAGCGCCACCCCGGGCGGAACGTAGCGTGGGCCGGCGATCGACGCGGTCGACGACGGAGGGTCATCATGGACGAACGCCGGCAATTGCTGATCGGGGGCGTGGGCCCGGAGGGGATGGCGGCCTACTTCGACCTGAAGAGCATCATGCAGGTGCCGCCGGCGTGAGCAATGGGTCCCTCGGCGGGGCCGAGCCCCTGGCGCCGCGGGCTCGGGCCGAGGTGGCCTCGTGGGACACTGAGGCCGACGTGGTAATCGCGGGCTACGGCTGCGCCGGCGCCTCGGCGGCCATCGGGGCCGGCGCAGCCGGCGCCGGCGACGTGCTGATCCTCGAGCGGGCGGCCGCGGGCGGCGGGGCGAGCGCCATGGCAGGGGGCGAGATTTACCTCGGTGGCGGGACACCGGTCCAGAAGGCGTGCGGCTTCGACGACACGCCCGAGGCCATGCGCGCCTACCTCCTGGCCGCGACCGGGCCCGGTCCCAACGAAGCCAAGATCGATGTCTACTGCGAACGGAGTGTCGAGCACTTCCACTGGTTGGTGGACTGCGGGGTGGTGTTCAAGGAGTCGTTCTACGAACGCCCCTGCTGGGAGCCGCCGACCGACGACGGCCTGGTGTACACCGGCGGAGAGAACGCCTGGCCGTTCAGCGAGATGGCGGCGCCCGCACCCCGAGGGCACATTGCGCAGATGCAGCACAAGCGTCCGGGGTCCAAGTCGGGCGGGTGGATGCTGATGCAACACCTGTCCGCCGCAGCTCAGGCCACCGGGACGCGAGTGCTACCCGACACCCGGGTGGCGCAGCTCATCGTCGAAGCCGATGGAAGCGTCGCAGGCGTGATCGCTCGCCAGTTCGGGACGGAGCTGGCAGTGCGGGCGCGGCGAGGCGTGGTCTTGGCCAGCGGCGGCTTCATGGCCAACGCAGACATGGTGGCCCAGCACGCTCCGCTCGTCGCCGGCCAGATGCTGCTTGGCACGGACGGCGACGACGGTACGTCGATCCGGCTGGGGCAGGGGCTGGGTGCGGCCGTGGCCCACATGGACGCGGCGCAGACGGCGTTGCCGAGCGTGCCCCTCCTGGTCTACCCGTCGTTGCTGGTCAACCAGTTCGGGCAGCGTTTCATCAACGAGGACACCTATTGCGGGCGCAGCGGGCAGGCGGCTGTCTTCCACCAGCAGGCGCGCTGCTCCTTGGTCCTCGACGAAGAGATCTTCGAGTCGGTCCCCGAGGTCGACCGCTGGGGCTACCGGCCCACCTGGGTGTGCGAGACAGTGGCGGAGCTGGAAGCGGAGATGCGCCTGCCGGAGGGCGCCCTGGAAGCCACCGTTTGGCGGTACAACCAGCACGCGGCCGCAGCCGAGGACCCGGTGTTCCACAAGCGGGCCGAGTTCGTCCGGCCCCTGCGGCCCCCCTTCGGCGCCATCCAGCTCACGGGGATGCCCTACGCGGTGTTCACTCTCGGGGGCCTGGTGACGACCACTGACGGCGAAGTGGTCGGCGCCGGTGATGAGCCGATCCCCGGGTTGTACGCCGCCGGCCGGGCCACCTCCGGCATCCCGTCGTGGGGGTACGCCAGCGGGACGTCCCTCGGCGACGGCACGTTCTTCGGCCGGCGGGCTGGGGCGACCGCGGGGCGCCGGCGAGGGTAAGGCCGGCGGCGCTGGGCGCCGGCGGGCCGGGGCGCCGCCGGGCCGGTGCCACCAAGTGGTGCGATTTGCATCCATGGTGCACCTATGTCTATGAGATGGGCATAAGTGCACCATAGATGCGAAACGCACCAGGTCCGACGGTGCGATCCTGCGCCGCCGGCCCCCTGCCTCCGGCCGGCGCGCTTACCCTCCCTCGGCGAACAGGTACTCCGCGGTCCAGGCCACCGGCGCCACTCCATCCATAAACCGGTCGCAGCTCTCGGACATGGCCGCCATGTGCCGGGCCAGCCGGGCCTCGTCGCCGACGGCATCGAAAAACACGTGGAGGTCGCCGGCAGCCTCCATCGGAAAGCACTCTTCCACGACGGCGGCATAAGGCGGTGCCCCCGGAGTCAGGGCCCGGAAGACGACGTTCTGGACGTACCGGATGGTGGACTGGGTGGACAGGGCCACGGAGGTGTGGCTCCCCTGCCACCGCCGGCGCCACTCCCCCCAGCTCAGCCCTTCGGGGACGGTTAGCGGCACCATCTGGGCAAAGCCGGGTACCCGGCCATCGGGTCCGGGGGCGGCGGTCGTGTTCGGCAACGGTTCCGCCTCGGTAACCAGGTACCCCCACCACGCCCCTCCCGATCCGGACGCCGGCAACGCCGCGTCCAGGCGCGGGCGAGCCTCCTCCGCCGTGTTCACCCATACCGACACGGCTGCGGTCAGGGTGGTGGCGCCGGGCTCGGGTGCCACCCCGAACGGTGGGCCGATCGCGGGATCCACCGCGTTGACCTGGATTCGCCGGCCGCCGGCGGACCGCAGCGCGGGCACCGTCGACGTGCGCAAGGCGAGGCCCACGTCCGCGTCGCCGTCCAGCAGCAGGTAGATGACCTTCTCCACGGGGCGGATGCTAGAGCGCCCGGGCAGCCCGGGTTCCGGGCACCGGTGAGTAGGCCCGCCAGCCGGCATTAACGTCACGGGATGGCATACGTCCTCAAGCCGGGCACCTCATGGTGGGAGACCTATGGTCGCTGCGTGTCCGTGGCCCCCGAGGCCTTCGACTCCGATCGGCTGCGAAACCTGACCCGCGGTGAGTGGCGCCGGGCGGGTATCCCGGGCGACCACGTCACCCCGGTCGATGGTTCACCGATCCCGGGCCCGCCCCGGGTGGACTACGACGAGGCGGTGGCAGCCGTGGCCCACGCCTGCACGGAGCATGCGGAGTGGGCCAAAGTCGATCTCGACGCCCGACGAGCCCAGGTGACCGCCGCCGTCGACGCCATGACCGAGCATCGCGACCTGCTGGCCCTCCTGCTGGTTTGGGAGATCGGCAAGCCGTGGCGGCTGGCCTGCGCCGACGTGGACCGCTGCCTGGACGGGGTGCGCTGGTACGTCGGGGAGATCGAACGCCAGCTGGAGATCGGCACCGACCGGGAGCGCGGCCCCCTCCCGGGACCGGTCTCCAACATCGCCAGCTGGAACTACCCCATGAGCGTCCAGGTGCACAGCGAGCTGGTGCAACTCCTGGCTGGGAATGCCGTCGTGGCCAAAACCCCCAGCCAGGGCGGCTTCCACACCCTGACCCTGGCCCACGCCCTCATGCGCCGGGCCGGCCTCCCCGTGACATTGTTGTCCGGCGTCGGCGGCCACCTGGGTGAGGCGCTGATCCGCAGTGACGGGATCGGCGCCCTGGCCTTCGTCGGCGGGCGGGCCAACGGGCGGCGGGCGGCGGTGTCCCTGGCGGATACCGGGCGCCGCCACATGCTGGAGCAAGAGGGCCTCAACACCTGGGGCATCTGGGACTTCTCGCAATGGCACCTCCTGGCCCAGCACCTGCGCAGGGGGTTCGAGTACGCCAAGCAACGCTGCACCGCCTACCCCAGGTATGTGGTCCAGCGCCGAATGTTCCCGGCCTTCCTCGACGCCTACCTGCCGGTAATCAAGTCCATCCGCTTCGGCCACCCGCTGGCCGTGGAGAAGGCCGAGGACCCATTCCCCAACCTCGACTTCGGCCCGGTGATCCACGCCACCAAGGCGGCTGACCTCAACAGCTTGTGGGACGACGCCATCAGAGGAGGCGGCGTCCCGCTGTATCGGGGCTCGGTAGGCGACGGGGCCTTCCTGGACGCCCAGGACACGTCGGCCTACGTGGCGCCGGCGTGCGTGCTGCAGCCGCCGGCGGCCTGGGCCCTGCACCACGCCGAGCCGTTCGGCCCCATCGACTCCGTCGTCATCGTCGACACCGAGTCCGAGCTGCTGGCTGCCATGAACGCCAGCAACGGTTCGCTCGTCGGCAGCATCGCCACGGACGACCTGGATTTCGCGGAGCGGGTGGCGGAGCAGCTGCAGTCTTTCAAGGTCGGCATCAACAAGCCGCGCAGCCGAGGTGACCGGGAAGAGGTCTTCGGGGGCCTGGGCCACTCCTGGAAGGGGGCGTTCGTCGGCGGTGACCTGCTCGTGCAGGCGGTCACCTACGGGCCGGACGGCTCCGACGAGCAGCTGTACGGCAACTTCCCGAGCTACTCGCTGCTCCCCTCCCGCTAGCGGTCGGGGTCCCGCTCACTGCGCCTCGCTCACCGGGCCGGTCGAGGCGGCGGTTACCCGGGGCGGCCATAACGTCGGGCGTCGGCCGCCACGACCCGACCGGCTTCAAGGACTGACTGAGCGTGGCCCCGTAGGCCGTGGCCCGCGCCCGGGCATAAACCGGGGACGGTTGGGGGTGACGGTTGGGTAGCCTCACCTTTGTTCGGGGGAGACTGGCGTCTTCCCAGCGCGTTCAGGAGCCCGTGGTCGTGCCCACCCGACAGATCAACCAGAAGGTCGCTGTGTCGGCCGTATTCGTCGCGGCCATGTTCATGAACATCATGGACGTCACCATCATCAACGTGGCCCTGCCGACGATCGGCCGTCAGTTCAACGTCCGCGCCGACTCGGTCGACACGGTCGCCATCGGCTATCTGGTCAGCTTGGCGGTGTTCATCCCGGCGTCCGGATGGCTGGGCGACCGCTTCGGGAGCCGGCGGGTACTACTTACCTCCATCGTCATCTTCACCGGCGCTTCGGCGCTGTGCGGGGCGGCGGGCAGCCTGGGGGAGCTGGTGGCTTTCCGGGTCCTGCAGGGCGTCGGAGGGGGCCTGATGGTCCCCGTGGGCATGGCCATGCTGTTCCGGACCTTCCCGCCGGCGGAGCGGGTGCGGGCATCGGGAATCCTGGTAATCCCTACCGCCATGGCCCCGGCCCTGGGCCCGGTGCTGGGTGGCTTGTTAGTGACAGACGTGTCGTGGCGGTGGGTCTTCTACGTCAACGTCCCGATCGGCGTGGCCGCCCTGACCTTCGGTCTGGTGTTCCTCGCCGGTCCGGTTGAACACCGCCCCGGACCGTTCGATCTGGCCGGCTTCGCGTTGGCGGCGGTGGGCCTGGCCCTGCTGATGTACGGCGTCTCGGAAGGCCCGTTCGACGGCTGGGGATCGGCACAGATCGTCACGACTATCACCGCCGGGGCCGTGCTGCTGATCGCCCTGGTGGTGTTCGAGCTACGCGCCTCCTATCCGATCATCGACGTGCGTCTGTTCTCCGACCGGCTGTTCCGCAGCGCCAACGTGGTCCTGGCCCTGGGCGCGGCCGCCTTCATCGGCGTGTTGTTCCTGGTGGCCCTGTTCTTCCAAGACGGGTTGGGCCTGTCCGCCTTGCAGTCCGGGCTCAACACCTTCCCCGAGGCGTTGGGCGTGATGGCCGGCTCCCAGATGGTCACTCGGTACCTGTACCCGAACTTCGGTCCGCGGCGGGTCATGTTCGGTGGGCTGATTCTGCTGGCCTGCTCCCTCAGCCTGCTGGCCCTGTTCGGGGCCCATACCGACCTGTGGTGGATCCGGGTGGTGATGTTTGTGTGCGGCTACGCCATGGCGCACGTCTTCGTTCCGTCCCAGGCCGCGGCCTTCGCCACTATCTCACCCGAGGCCACCGGGCGGGCGTCGACCCTGTTCAACGCCCAACGCCAGCTCGGCTCCGCGGTCGGGGTGGCTGTCGTCAGCACCGTGGTCGCCACCGTGGGGCCGGTACGCGTCGTCGCCGGCCGCGTCCTCCCCCACCTGACGGCGTACCACGTGGCCTTCCTGGTGGCGGCGGGGCTGGCGCTGTTGGGGGCGGTGGCGGCGCTCACCGTCGACGACGCCGACGCCGCCGGCACCATGGTGCCCCGCCACGCCCGGGCCCGCTCCGACGGGGGCGAGGTCGCCGGGGGCGAAGTCGCCCTCCCGGCCGGCAGCACGCCGGAGCCTCTCCCCGCTGGAAGCTAGCCCGGTTCCCACCGGCTGGTCCCCGACCCGATCGAAGTCACTTGTATATAAGTGTCCGGCGGGGTCGACTCCGGGCCGCCGGCTGCCTCCGGTAGATAGCCACTGGGGCCGCTGGAGCCGGGCCGTCAGCGGGCCGCGCCGGAGCGCTGGATGGCCTTCTCGTCGGTGCCGAGGTAGGAGACGATGACGGCCGGGTGGCTGAGCACCTGGGCGGGCGGGCCCTCGGCGATGACCCCGCCTAACTCCAAAGCGATGAGCCGATCGCAGATGCTGCTGACCATGGGCATGTCGTGCTCGATGATCAACAGGGAGCAGCCGGTCCGCTCGCGGATGCGCAGCAGCAAGGGACCCAGGGCCTCGGTCTCTTTCTGGGCCACTCCGCCGGAAGGTTCGTCGAGCATGAGCACCTTGGGGTCCTGGGCCAGGATGCAGGCCAGATCCACGATCCGGCGGGTGCCGGTGGACAGCTCACCGGTGAGCTTCTGGCGGAAGGCGTCGAGGCCCATCAGCTCGATGAGCTCGTCGACCACCGCCGCCACCGCCAGCTCCGATTCGTAGGAGGCCGGCAGCTGCAGGGCCGCGGCGAGCATGTCCCGGCTAGCCAGGTGGCGTTCCCGCGCCACCGAGATGGTCTCAGCCACGGTAAGGGTCGGATACAGCAGCGCGTCCTGAAAGGACCGAGCCATGGCGCCCCGGGCCCGCAGGTTGGGCGCCCAGTCGGTAACGTCAACACCGCGCAGCCGGATGCGCCCATCCTCGAGGGGCAGGAACCCGGAGATGCAGTCCATGAGGGTGGTCTTGCCGGCGCCGTTGTGGCCGATGAGCCCGACGATCTCGCCGGGCTGGACGTAGAGGTCGACATGGTCGACGGCGGTGATGCCGCCGAACCGCTTGACTACCCCATGGCAGGACAGCACCGGCTTGGCGTCGCGATCGATCGCGGGCCGGGCCGGGCCGGCCTGGGCCGTGGCGCTGCGCCGCCGCCCACCGTTCGCCGGCCGGCCCTTCGCTGGCTGGCCCTTCGCCCGCTTGTCCGCCTGATGGCTTGCCGCCCCCGAGACGAACACCGCCCGCAGGATGTCCGGCCGATCGAGGAGCTCCGCGGCGGGACCTTCGAAGCGGACCTCCCCTTTTTCCATGAACACGGCCCGCTCGGCCAGCTGCAACGCCACGTTGACGGATTGCTCGACGATCACGATCGTGGAACCCCGCCGGTGCACCTCCCTCACCACTTCGAGTAACTGAGCGACGATAGTGGGCGCCAGGCCCAGCGACAGCTCATCGATCATCACCAGTTCGGGTCGGGTCATCAGGGCCGAGGCCAGGGCCAGCATCTGCTGTTCGCCACCGGACAGGTTGCCGGCCATCTGGTGGTGGCGGTCGGCGAGCACCGGGAACAGCTGCAGGACCTCCTCCTTGGCCATCTCGATCCGCTCCGGGTCGTCCCGGATCAGCCAGGACGCCAGCCGCAGGTTCTCCGCCACGGACAGGGTCGGGAAGATCCCCTTGCCGCCCGGCATGAGCGAGATACCCTTGCGGGCCGTGACGTCGGCGGGGGTCTTGGTGATGTCCTCACCGTGGAACCAGACCCGGCCGGCAGTGGGGCGGACCAGCCCACAAATGCCCTTGAGCAGGGTGGATTTGCCGGCGCCGTTGGTGCCGAGCAGGGCCACCATCTCGCCCTCGGTGACATCGAAGTCGACGCCGAAGAGGATCTGCACCGGGCCGTAGGCCATATCGATCCCCCGGCAGCGGAGCAAGGTACCGCCGTCGAGCGGCGGGGTCACGGCCATCATGTCAGGGCCAGGCATATCAGTACCGGCATCTCGGGGCCGTCATGTCAGGACTGTCATGTCAGGATCTGGGACCGGGCTCTCGGACTCCCCGCGGCCGTTGGCGCCGGGCCGGGCGCCGCCCAGGGCCCCGACCAGCAGTCCTTCCTCGTCGGGCGACCGGTCCGGGCCGCCGGGCCGGCGTTTGTCGGCCACCAGGCTGGGGACCAGAAGGCCCCGGCGGTCGGCGACGGCGCGCAGGGCTCGATCCCGGATGGAGTACACCAGCTGGCCGAGCCCGCCCGGAAGCACCGACAGGACCCACAACAGGGCCGCCCCGCTGATCAGCTCGTGCACCTGGCCCAGGGCGGTGATCGACTCCAGATACTTGAATGACAGGACCCCGATCAGCGCACCCGTCACCGAGCCCAGACCGCCGATGACGCTGTAGGCGAAGACCGTGATGCTGTCGATGGCCGGGAAGCTCCCGGGGTTGAGGGCTCCCAGCAGCAGCACGTCGAGCGCCCCGGCCACGCCGGCGATCACCCCGGCTATGGCGAAGCCGGCCAACTTGACCGACGTCGTGGGGACCGCGGCCGACTGGGCTGCCCGCTCGTTGTCGCGGGTGGCGATCAGCACCCGGCCAGCCCGGGCTTTGCGCAGGCCCACAGTGACCAGGATCGACAGCCCCAGGAAGACCAGGCAGACCAGGTACATCTCGTAGTTGTCGTTGAGGTTGAAGCGCTGCAGCAGCAAGGGCCGGCTGACGCCGTCGGCTGGGATGAAATGCGGAAAGGTGCTGGAGTTGAGGAAGTACTGATCCAGCGCCAGGGCGGCGGCCAACGTGGTCACGGCGAGAAAGAGACCCTTGATGCGCAAGGCTGGTACGCCTATCACAAGGGCCACCAGGCCGCCTGTCGCGGCCGCGGCGCCGACCACTGCGAAGAAGTCACTGTTCCAGTGGGCCACCATGTTGCCGGCAATCATGGCCGCCACCCCGGCGATGCCGAACTGGCCCAAGCTGATGTTGCCGCCCCAGCCCGTCAGGACTACCAGCGACGCGCCGATCATGGCCCACACCAGGGCGAAACCGGCCAGCAACTGGTTGCTGGCTCCCCATCCATGGGGCACGACCACGAACGCCACCGCCAAGCCCGCCAGCACCGCCCGGCGGACCCAGAGCACCTCGGGCAGGCGGCGCAGTTCCTCCGGGATGGGCTTCAGGACGCCCACCGCCGACCATGTCGACGCGCCCGACACCTGGGCCCGGGAGAGCTTCCCCGACTGAGCCAGGAGGGCGACCACGATCACAGCCAGGTAGGCGACCCAGATAAATGACGGGGACCCACCACTGGTGTTCCAGCGCACCAGTTGCTCCATGATCCCCAGTCCCAGAGCAGCCACGAAGGCCACCGGCAGGGACTCCATGCGGGCGACCACCGCGGCGGCCAGCAGCGGCAGCAACACCGACGGCCCGTTGGAGGCAATCCCGGGCTTCACTCCCTCGAAGGGCGCCTGCAACATGTAGGTGAGGACAGCCAGGGCGCCGGCGATCATCCAGACGATGGTTCCCAGTCGCCGGACCGGGATGCCGAGCAACAAGGTCCGGTCCTCGTTCTCGGCGGCGGCGCGCACCGCGACCCCCACATCGGTGCGCAGAAGAAACCAGGCCAAGAAGGCGATCACCACCGGGACCACGGCCACGGCCAGGATCTCGGCGCTGTGGAAGGTATACACGTCAATCTTGATCGAGGCGTTGAACGGGGGCGAGAAGGCGCCAGTGAGGCTGACGAAGTGGATCTTCTTGCTGCCGTAGAGCTCGAATCCGCCGAACACCTGGGCCAGCCCGATGCTGGCGACCAGCAGGACCAGCCGCGGGGATTTCGAAAAGCGGCGGATGACAACGATCTCCGTGACCGCGCCCACCGCCCCGCCGACGGCGACGGCCAATACCAGGGCGATCCAGTAGTCGAGGCCGTGCACCTTCACCATGCCGATGGCCAGGACTCCCACCATGCTGCCCAGGGCGCCGTGGGCGAAATTGATAAACCGGTTGGCCCGGTAGATGAGGATCAGCCCGATGGCCCCCAGGGCCGTGACGGACCCGTAGACGACTCCCAGCAGGACGATGCCGATAGGCGCCTTGCGATGGATGTAGCCGTGCGGACCGCCAGCCACCGCCGCGATGGCGTAGGCGACCACCACCGCGCCCACGATCAGCTGGGCCCGCCGGGCGCCGGTCAGCGACCGCCACCGGTCGACTGTGCTTGTCACGATCGGCTTGTCACGATCGGCTTGTCACGATGGGCTCGTCACGGTGGGCTCGTCACGATGGGATCGGGCAGCCGGGCGCCCCGGGGGGAATGGTGTTCGCCAGCCAGCGGGCGTTGTTGTACTTACCCGGGACGTACGCCCCCTGCTTGCTGTTGAACGGAGAGATGGCGTTCGGGTTCCAGCAGATCTCTCGCACGTCGTTGGGGATGGTGTACTGCTGGGGGCCGAAACCCCACAGTCCGAGCGGGCCTTCGCGGGCAGGGTAGTTGAACATGCCCTGCTGGAATGTCTGGGGGTTGAGGTTGGGCCCCGCCATCTGGATGCCGATCGCCAGCTCGTCCATCTGGGCGTAGATGAGGTCGACGAAGAAGGCCGGCTCGTCGCTGCGAACGGTCTTGTAGGCGGCGTAGCCGATCGTCTCGTTGTACGGCACCTCCGGGTTGTTGGGACTGATCCCGAACGCGTGGGCCTGGAACTGCGGGTTGTACAGCTGGCCCGCGTAGTCGGCATCCGTCAAGGCGGTACCGGCGATGACGAACTCGGGCAGGTAGCCCTGCTGGGCGCCCTGTCCGGAGAGGTACACAGGGAAGATGGGGTCACAGCCGCAGATGACGGTGGTGTACCCACCGGCTTTCAGCTGGGCGACAAGGTTGGCCGCTTGCTGGGACTCGGTCCCGAGGTCGAGGGTGTAGATGAACTTGTCGGCCGCGCACCCGGATTGGGCCATGATCTGCTTGGCCACGTCCACCGACACCTGGTACCAGGCGTTCTCGGGCGCGAGGAGGGCGAACTTGCGCGGCTTGCCCTTGAGGTCCCCGCCGGCGTACGCGGCAGGGGACCCGGCCGGGCACAGCTTTTGCACGGCGTAGTGGGCAGCCAGGCTGGCGACGTCGGTGCCGTCGGTGGAGATCGACCAGGCGTACGGGGCGTGCTGCTGGTGCCACTGCGCCGACAGGTACGGGTCGCCAAAGGCCATGACGCCTTGCTTGGCGAGGGCGTCGGCGTACGGCTCCGACTCCGCCGAGAGGTCGGCGAAGGCATGGATCTGTTGGGCGACGGTGGTGGCGTCCGCCTCCGCGGCGGCCTGTCCGGTCCCGAGTAGCTCGTTGCTGAGGCTGCCCTGGCCGGTGTAGAAGACGACCTTGATCTTGCGCCCGTACATCTGAAAATGGGTGTTGAAGTACTGGGCCAGGGCCAGGACAGTTCGCTCGTTGTCCGCATTGGTGTCTCGCAACTGGGCGCCGGCCAGCTGGGCCAACGTCTGCTGGAAGGACTGATCGGTGGTGAGCCGGAAGGCCACGGTGATGGTGTCGCCCGTGACGCCCTTACTGGTGGCTCCGCCGTTGTTGCCCGAGAATGCCACGCACGGCGGCGAGTACGGGTCACCAGGAACCTGGTTGGCGCCGCAGCCCGCGACCACCCCCGGAGTGGCGACTGTGCGACCCTGGGAGCCGGCTTGTCCGGCGGTGCCGGCCCGCCCGCTGGACCCGCCGGACGACTTGCCGGTCGTGCTGGCGCGGCCGCCGCCGGACGCCGGCAGTCCTTTGGTGGCGGCCGCCGCGGCCCCGCCGGAGGACAAGCTGCTCGAGCCGCCGTTGGTGCCAACCGACGCGGCGTTGGAGGTCTTGGGCACCTTGCTGGGAACCGCCAGGGCCAAGATGACCACCAGTACGGCGAAAACGGCGAGCGGCCCGTAACCCCGAAACAGCCGTTGCCCGACGGCGAAGTGCCCGGTCGGCGGTCGCGACGGCGCGATGCTGCCGTTGCGGGATGTGCCATCGGACGGCGCAGGCATGGCGTGGGTCACTCCTCGAAGTTGACGGTGTGCTGGGCCCGGCGCATGACCCGCCGGTCGGCTTCGGCGAGGAGCACCAAGAGCCCGAGTCCGCCGAGCCCGATGCCCAGGAGGGGTCCGCCGGCCGCGTGACCGAGCGCCGCGGCGGTCTGGACCGGCGCCGCGGAACTGCCGGCCGACGTCGGGGTGGTCGACGGCTGCGTGGTCCCGGCCAGGGCCGGCGGGCCGCTCGACGCCGGCTGGGACGGCACGCCGGCCGTGCCGGCCGCGGCGGGTGTGCCCGGCGTACCCGGGGTGGCGGCGAGGCCTGCCGAGCCCGACACGAAGTGGCTGGTGCCGGCGCCGGCGCCGAGGCTCGGGAGGCTGAGGTTGAACTGATTGGCCGCCAGGGCCGAACTGCTGGCATGCACACCGCCGAGGGCCTCGGTGAAGTTTCCGCCGCCGTCGATCGACGCCATGGTCACGTCGGCCACGGTGATCGGCGTGTCCGACTGGCACATCACCGCCACCAGCGAACTGGGCTCAGCGGGCGTGAACCCGGTCTCCAACCCAGTGAACAGCGTGTTGGTGAGGGGCGCGGCGGCGTTGAGGAGGCCGTCGATCAGGGTGTCCCGGGCGGTGTTCGGGACCACGTCGATTTGCAGCGGGCTGACGGTCTCGATCCCCTGCTGGTTGCTGACCACTGGGGCCACGATCTGGATCCCGACACTGCCGAGCACCTGGTTGACAGTGGACACCAGCGTCGACGGGTCAGTGGGGAGCGACACGGCCACCCCTTGGACCAGCAGCTTCCCCAGGCTGAACGAACCGGACGGCTGCGCCGATCCGCCGGACGGGTAAACCGTCTCCCAGTGCAACCCGGTGAGCTCGACCAGTCCGCCCAGCAAGGACAGGGAGCCCACGTCGGAAGTGGCCCCGGCCTCCCGCTGGCCGCCGACCAGACCGGACCAGGACTTGGCCTTCATGCCGGAGATGCTCAGCAGGGGGGTGTCGATGGGGGCGAAACTGGTGTCAGCCTCCGCATACGGCGCGCTCGTGGCCTGCACGAACTCGGTACTCCCGAACGACGGCGGCAGGGTCTTGGCGTTCAAGTCCGGCCCCGGCGACGTGGGTGTCTGCGTCACGCCCGAGGCCGCGCCAGCCTGGCCCGACTCGGTCTCGAGGGGCTGCGGGATCTGATTGGGCTGCAGCACCGGCGCGGATCCGCAGTTGTAACTCGTCAGGGCGGTCCCGATGGCCCCCAGATCGACGCCCTGGGATTGGGCCCGGCCGCTGTAGTTGGTATGGCCGGCGAGGGCCTCGCCGAGCACCGCCCCCACCGCCAGCGATCCCTCGTGCGGGGTGACCTGCAGCGACTGGGCGTAGCCGCTTCCCTGCCCGGGGGTTACGGTGGCGCCGGCGCCGGATCCGGTCGCCAAGCTCAGCGCCCCGGCGATCACCATGGCACCGAAACCGGCCGCGACCACGTACCGCAGCCGGCGCCGCCCTCGAATGGCAGTCACCCTACGGGTCCCCCCGATTGCTTGTGGTTTGCTCATGCCGTGCAGCACGTCTGCGTATGGACTTGACAAGGGATTCGACGCCGCGGCGCCGACCTCCTGCCCGTGGGCCAAGGGGTCCCGGCGTCATGGCTATACGTCAATATCCCCCCAGATATGACAATCCCTCGAATAACGGACATTACTACCCAGGCCGGCGGGCTGGTATGCACGTAAGCCGGGCCCAGCCGTTGTCCGATCGCACAACATCAGCCATCTCCCGCCCCCGCGCCGCTTAGCGTGTTCGGGGTGACCGACGTCGAGCAACGGCTGGCCTGCCGATGGTGCCGGGCGCAGAGCCCGGCGTCAGCGCGGACGTGCGAGCGCTGTGGGGCTCCCCTCGACGTGCGCGAGGTGGTGACCGACTCGGGCTGGCGGCAGGCGCCACAGCTGCGCGACCTCACGGAGGTGGCGTTCGGGGTCAGCGTCTTTCAGGTAGACGGCACCGTCGTGCCAGTGGCGGACGTCAACCTGGGCGCGGGCGATTCCGTGTTCTTCGAGCACCACGTCATGTTGTGGAAAGACGAGCACGTCGCCATGTCGGTCATGACCGCACCCGGAGGGGCGAAGCGGCTGCTAGCGGGCCTCCCGTTCGTGTTGAGCGTCGCCAATGGGCCGGGCCGCGTCGCGTTCTCTCGGGACTCGCCCGGTGAGCTGGTGGTGCTGCCGGTGGACCCCGGCGTAGAGCTGGACGTACGCGAGCACGCCATGATCGTGGCCACCAGCAGCCTGACCTACAGCTTCGAGAAGCTGCCCGGCCTCAAGGCCAGCCTGGCCGCCGGCAGCGGCATGTACCTCGACCGTTTCCGGGCCGCCGAGAGCCCCGGCCTGATGCTCCTGCACGGCTACGGCAACGTGTTCGAGCGTACCCTGGCTGAAGGGGAGTCGATCGAGGTGGAACCGGGCGGATTCCTGTACAAAGACGCCGCCGTCGGGGTGGGGACGGTCACCCACAAACTCACGCCAACGGCGATGGAGGGTTCCAGTGCCATGCAGGGCGCCCGCAGCATCGCCAGCCGAGGCCTCGCCGGTCTCAAGGCGGCCCGAGCGTTACGCAAGGAGGGAATCGGTGGCCTGTTGTCCGGCGACGTGTTGCAGACCGCCTCGGGCGTGTTGACGGGTCCCGGGATCACCCTCATGCTCCTGTCCGGCCCGGGCCGGGTGGGCATCCAGTCCATGTACATGGATCACGGGTCGGCGTGATGGCTGACACCGGCACCACCTACGACTGCCCGTACTGCCGCCTCACCTCCACCGGAGGCGCCACGACCTGCCCCAATTGCGGGGCCCCGGTCGACGTCACCCGCCGCACCACCGCTTCGGGGTGGACGGAGCTGCCCGCCATCCCCGACATGACCCGGATCCAACTCGGGCAGTCATCGGCCCAGATCCTCGGGAAGCTGGTACCGGCCGCCGATGTGCGCCTGGTCGCCGGCGACGGGGTCTTCTTCGCGCAGCACAATCTGCTCTGGCAGGAGCCGTCGGTGAACGTGAGCGCCATGTCATTGCGCGGCGCCTGGGACCGCATGCGAGCCGGCTTGCCGGTCGTGATGCTGCAGGCGGAAGGTCCGGGAACGATCTCCTTCTCACACGACAGCGCCGGGGAGATGCTCGCCCTGCCCATCCAGCCCGGCTCGGCCATCGACGTCCGCGAACATCAACTGGTCGCCGCGACCCTGGGGGTGGGGTACGAGTGGTACGACAGCGGGGTGTGGTTCACCACCTCGGGCGACGGTGGCGCCACGCAGTCGGGTGGCGCCGGCCTGCTGAAGATGGGGCTCGACCTGGCGGGCATGGACCTGGGCCGACGAGACGATCGCCGATCCAACGAGACCACCTGGCACTATCCCGCCGGCCGGCACGTGGATCGCTTCGTGGCCGGCGACCGGCCCGGCCTGGTCCTGGTCCAGGTCGGCGGCAACGCCTTCACCCGGGATCTGGCCGAGGGCGAGTCGATTCTCATCAAGCCGCCGGCCCTGCTCTTCAAAGACCCCACGGTCGGCATGCAGCTGCACGTGGAGTTCCCGGCCGCGGGGGTGAAGTTGTGGCGCACCTGGGGCAACCGCTACCTGTGGCTGCGCGTCATGGGACCGGGGCGGGTGGGCGTGCAGTCCAGCTACGACCGCCTGGAGGATCCCGGCACCGACTTCCGGGAGAGCTGCCAGTTTACCCAGCACGCCTGGTAGGTCCGGCCCGGCGCAGCACGGCCAACGGCACCACGCCGATCCCCTTGAGCCGCATGGGTCGGAGGGAGACCACCCGGTAGCGGTCGTCGTGGCGGTAGCGGTCGGCCAGTGACGGCGAGATCAGTACGGTGCCCGGCCGGGCCGCCACCGTCGCCCGGGCGGCCAGGTTGACCGCCGGTCCGTAGAGATCCCCCGACTGGGCGACCACCCGGCCGGACGCGGCCCCCACGCGCACGGATGGGAGCTCGGGGGAGTCAAACGACTCGGCCAGGCTCAGGGCGATCTCCCCGACGTCGGTCGGGTCGGCGCTGAACATGACCTCGTCACCGATCATTTTGATGACCCGGCCGCCGGCGATGACGATCTGATCGGTGGCGGTCTGTTCGAAGCGCTCCACCAGCTGGGCGGTCTCCCGGTCGCTCAACTGCTCGCTGAGCAACGAGAAACCCACCAGATCGGCGAAACCGACCGCGATCGACGCGCCGCCTCCGGCGGCGGCCCGTGCCGTCGCCAGCCGCCGGGAGACCGAGTCCAGGAGGTGCCGGCGCAAGAGGTACCCGACCACCCGTTCCAGGTCCTCGATCCGTTGGGGGTCGGCGAGCTCCCCGATGCCGGCGACCCCGTCTGATCCTCCCCCGCCGAGCCGGTCCACCCAGAAGCCGACCACGCCGTCGGCAATGC
>DASXZS010000064.1:0-2940 GCA_036501785.1 Acidimicrobiales bacterium
ATTCTCGAAGGATTGGTCGGATCAGCCGAGGCTCGTCTACGCGACGAAGGGATCCGGGGCGTCGTCTACCTCTTCAAGAACAACACCGACTCGGCCGGGAACTCCTACGGCTGCCATGAGAACTACCTCACCAGCCGGCGCGACGACTTTGGGCATTACGCCGAGGTGCTGATCCCGTTCCTGGTGTCGCGGCAGATCTACGCCGGTTCGGGCAAGGTGCTGCAGACAGCGAGAGGCGCCATGTACTGCATCAGCCAGCGGGCCGAGCACATCTGGGAGGGCGTCTCGTCGGCTACCACCCGCAGCCGGCCGATCATCAACACCCGGGACGAGCCCCACGCCGACGCGGAACGGTTCCGCCGGCTGCACGTCATCGTCGGCGATTCCAACATGAGCGAGTACGCCACCTTCTTGAAGGTGGGCGCCACGAGCATCCTGTTGCGGATGCTCGAGGATCCGGGCGTGGTGCTGCGCGACATGACCCTGGAGAACCCCATCCGGGCCATCCGGGAGATCAGCCACGACACCACCTTGCGCCGCCGGGTCCGCTTGGCCAACGGACGCGAGGCCAGCGCCCTCGACATCCAGGGGGAGTATTTCAACCGGGCCAAGCGCTACCAGGAGACCCGAGGGCTGTCCGCCCTCGAGGACCAGGCCCTGGCCATGTGGGAGCACTGCCTCAAGGGGCTGGAGAGCGACCCCTGGTCGCTGGACCGCGAGTGCGACTGGGTGATCAAGCACCGCCTGATCGAGCAGTACCGCAAGCGGGAGGGCGTACCGCTGACCCACCCGAAAGTGGCGTTGATGGACCTCCAGTACCACGATGTCAGCCGCGAGCGGGGGCTCTTTTACAAGATGCAGCAGCGCGGGCTGGTGGAGCGCACCTGCACCGACGAGGACATCGAGACGGCCGTGGACCAGCCGCCGCAGACGACTCGGGCCAAGTTGCGCGGGGAGTTCATCCGCCGGGCCAAGGAGCGGCGGCGGGACTTCACCGTCGACTGGGTCCATCTCAAGCTCAACGATCAGGCCCAGCGGACCGTGCTCTGCAAGGACCCTTTCAAGTCCCGTGACGAACGGGTTGAGAAGCTGATCGCCTCGCTCTAGCGGCCATGGATCGCTTGGAGCGCCTCGTCAACCTGGTGGCGGCCCTGCTCGACACCCGGCGCCCGTTGACCCGAGAGGAGATCCACGCCCGCATCGATGGGTACTCGGACGACCCGGACGCCTTCCGGCGCAACTTCGAGCGCGACAAGGAGGTGCTGCGTCAGATGGGGCTGCCCCTGGCCACCGAGCAGCTCGATCCCAATCACCCCGAGCATGTCGGCTACCGCATCCCGAGGGAGGAGTACGAGCTGCCGGATCCCGGCCTCGACGAGGACGAACTGGCCGCCTTGCGACTGGCCTCGGCTGCGGTGCAGATCGACGGGGCCGGCGGGCGCCAGGCGACCGTGCGGGCCCTGCGCAAACTGGCCGGGGCGGCCACCGGGGCCAGCGGCGACGCGCCGCTGCCGCCCGAACCCGCCGGCGCCAGATTGGCCGCCCTACCCGGCGGGGAGGCGGTGGCAGCGGCCTTCGGGGCCGTGGCGGCGCGCCGCCGGGTCCGTTTTGCCTATCGGGGGGAGACCCGGCTGGTGGACCCCTGGCGGCTGTCGTTCCGCCGGGGCCAGTGGTACCTGTCCGGGCTCGACCACCTCCGCGGTGAGGAACGCCTGTTTCGCCTGGACCGGGTCGAGGGGGTCATGGTGGCCGAAGGCCCGCCGGACGCCTTCGCCCGGCCCGCTGGGGGCGATGCGGGCCCACCACCGGCGTGGCGCATCGGCGACGACGACGAGGTGGTGGCCGAGCTGCTGGTCGACGCCGACCAGGCTCGCTGGGCCCTCGACGCCCTGGGCCCCGACGCCGTCGCCGAACGCCGCCCGGACGGCGGCATCGTCTTCTCCCTGGCGGTGACCAACGTGGCCGCCTTCCGGTCCTTCGTGCTCGGCTTCCTCGACCACGCCGAGATCCTCGGCCCACCCCGGTTGCGAGTCGGCATGCTCGCCTGGTTGGCGGACCTTGCGGACGAGGCCGGCCGCGACGAGGCTGGCGGGGCGCCAGCTGGCGCCAACGAGGACAGAGCGGATGCCTAAGCCGTCGGCCGAAGAGCGCCTGGGCCGCCTGCTCGCCATCGTGCCGTGGGTGGCGGCCCACGACGGCCCGCCCGTGGCCGAGGTGTGCCACCGGTTCGGGGTGGGGGAGGAGGAACTCCTGGACGACCTCAACCTGCTCTTCTTGTGCGGGGTCTACCCGTTTACGCCCGATGTGCTGATCGACGTCGACGTGGCCGACGGCCGGGTCTGGATCCGCATGGCCGACTACTTCCGCCGGCCGCTGCGGTTGAGCCCGCAGGAAGCGCTGGCGCTCGTCTCGGCCGGCTCGGCGCTGCTGTCCGTGCCGGGAGCCGACGCCGATGGGGCCCTGGCGACGGCGCTCGCCAAGCTGGACAACGTCCTCGGCGTCGGCAGCGACGACGGGTTGGACATCGAGTTGGCGCAGGTGACGCCTCCCGTGCTCCACGCGGTCCGCCAGGCCACTGACAGCCGTCGGAAAGTGGACCTGGACTACTACTCCTTCGGGCGGGATGGGCACAGCCGTCGGGTGGTGCAGCCGTGGCGGGTCTTCAACGCCACTGGCCAGTGGTACCTGTCCGGGTGGTGCGAGTCGGCTGGCGGCGAGCGGCTGTTCCGGGTCGATCGCATCAGCCGAGCCGAGGTCCTGGCCGCCTCCTTCGACCCACCGGCCAGCCGCGGGCCGGAGACGACCGAGGTGTATCACCCAAGCCCCGACGACGCGCGGGTGGTGCTCGACCTCGATCCGCCCGTCCAGTGGATCGCCGAGCAGTACCCCAACGATGGGGTGGAGGTGCGATCTCACGGCGTGCTGCGCGTGACCCTGCGG
>DASXZS010000065.1:0-3036 GCA_036501785.1 Acidimicrobiales bacterium
CGGCGCGACCGCCACGGCGGCTACCACCTCAACCTGAGCGACGACGACCGGTCCGTGCTGCGCCAACTCGCCCCCCAGTTTCGGGACCTGCTGGACGACCCGGGCCAACCGGTGCTGCAGCGCCTCTTCCCGCCGGCGTACTCCGACAACGCGCACGCCGAGCAGCAGGACGAGTACCGGCGGCTCATGCAGGAGGACCTCGTCACCCGGCACCGGGACGAGTTGGACCTGCTGGAATCCACCGCCGCCGCGACCCACCTCTCCGAAGAGCAGCTCCTGGGCTGGACCCGAGCCCTCAACAGCCTGCGCCTGGTGCTGGGCACCTTCCTCGACGTCCAGGAGGGTGACGAAGCCCGGCGTGCCGAGAGCGCCGAGGAGGCCCTCTACCACTGGCTCACCTACCTGCAGGGCGAGGCCATCGAGGCCCTCGACACCGAGGCGTAACGGATGGACCAGACTGACCAACATGGACGTGCCAGACGCCTTGATGTTCCTTCGGGTCAACCATCGCTCTGTGCTGGTGACCCACAAACGCAACGGTGATCCGCAACTGTCGCCGGTCAACCACGGTGTCGACGAGAAAGGCCGAGTGGTGATCTCCAGCCGGGAGCCGGCATACAAGGTGCGCAACCTCCGGCGCGACCCCCGGGCCAGCCTGCTCGGGCTCAACGACGCCTTCTACGGCCAGTGGGTCCAGATCGACGGCACCGTGGAGCTGATCTCCTTGCCGGACGCCATGGAGCCGCTGGTCGACCTGTACCGCCAGATCCAGGGGGAGCATCCCGACTGGGCTGACTACCGGGCGGCCATGGTGCGCGACCAGCGGCTCATCATAGCCATCAGCGCCACCGCAGCCGGTCCGGACCGGGCCGGGTAGACCCTGTGCCGGACGCTACCCGCATCCCCGTCGCCCGCGACGCGGAGCTCCAGGTCCTCACCCGGGCCCTCGACAGCCCCCGCTCGCCGGTGCTGCTGGTGCACGGCTTGGCCTCTAACGCCCGGCTGTGGGACGGCGTCGCCGAGCGCCTCGCCGCCGCCGGCCACCCGGTCGCGGCGGTGGACCAGCGCGGCCACGGCCAGTCCGACAAACCCGATGACGGTTACGACTTCGCCACCCTCACCGACGATCTGCTGGCGGTCCTCGCCGCTCTCGACTGGCACGGCGATCGCACCCCTTGGGTCGCCGGCCAGAGCTGGGGCGCCAATGTGGTGCTCGAACTGGCGGCCCGTCACCCGGACGCCACCTGCGGCATCATCCTGGTGGACGGAGGCACGATCGAGCTCAGCGCCCGGTTCGCCGATTGGCCCACCTGCGAGGCGGCCATGGCCCCGCCCCCGCTCATCGGGACCAGCGCCGCCAATTTCGAGCGGCTGATCCGCAGCTATCACCAGGACTGGCCGGAGAGCGGGATCGCCGGCACCCTGGCCAACGTCGAGACGTTGTCGGACGGCACCATCCGTCCGTGGTTGTCCCGGGACCATCACATGACGATCCTGCGCCGACTGTGGGAGCACCGGCCGCCGTCGCGCTACCCGGCCGTCAAGGTCCCGGTACTCTTGCTTCCCGCCGAGGACCCCGACAACCACCGCTGGATGGCCGGCAAGCGCGACGACGTGGCCCGGGCCGGCGCGGCCCTGGAGCGGTCGGTGACGCGCTGGATCGCCGGCGACCACGACCTGCACGCCCAGTACCCCGACCTGGTGGCCCAGCTGATCCACGATGCGACCGGGCCGGCTCTTTTTCCGTAGATGGCCCGGCTGCTCGCCATTATGGGATCGGGCGAGACCGCCCCCACCATGGTCAAACCCCACCGCCAGCTCTTCGAACGACTGAACCCCGGCGCCGGCCCCGCCGTCGTCCTTGACACCCCGTACGGGTTCCAAGCCAACGCCGACGACATCTCGGCCCGGGCCGTCGAGTACTTCGCGGCCAGCGTGGGGCAGGCCGTCGAGGCCGTGGAGCTGCGACGCGTCGACGGCGCGGACCCGGTCGCCGTCGAGGCCGCCCTGGCCCGCCTGGCCGTGGCCCGCTGGGTGTTCGCCGGCCCGGGCAGCCCGACCTACGCCCTGCAGCAATGGGCGGGCACCGATGTCCCCGATCTGCTGGCCGACAAGCTGGCCCACGGCGGGTGCGTGGTCTTCGCCAGTGCCGCGGCCCTGACCCTGGGCCGCTACACGGTGCCGGTGTACGAGGTTTACAAGGTGGGCGCCGACCCGGTGTGGGCCGACGGCCTCGACCTGCTCGGCGCCCTGGGGCCCGACGTGGCGGTCATCCCGCACTACGACAACGCCGAGGGGGGCACCCACGACACCCGCTTCTGTTACCTGGGCGAGCGGCGGCTGGCCGCCCTGGAGGCGCAGCTCCCCGACGGCGGGTGGGTGCTGGGCGTGGACGAGCACACCGGGTGCGTCTTCGACCTCGACGCCGGGACCGCCGCCGTCGTCGGGAACGGGGTGGTGACCGTCCGGCGGGCCGGCAAGTCGGAGCTGATCGGCAGCGGCGAGACCGTGCCGATCGCCGCGCTCGTCGACCTGGCCTTCGGAAAAAGAGGGGCCGCCGCGCCGCTCCCGCCCCCGCCCCCACCTTCCGGCGAGGCTGCGCCCACCGCCCTGCACGCCGAGATCCGCCGGCTGGAAACGGAGTTCGACACCGCCGTCGCGGCCCTCGACGTCGACGCCGCGGTGCGCGCTGTCCTCGAGCTCGACGACACGCTCGCGGCCTGGTCTGGCGACACCACTCAATCCGACGCCGGCGACCGCGGCCGGGCCGCCACGCGGCGCATGGTGGTGCGCCTGGGCGAGCTGGCCCGCACCGGCGCCCGCGACCCGCGCCAGGTGGTCGGCGGCTTCGTCGAGACCCTCTTGGGGGAACGCACCGCGGCCCGAGCGGGCCGGCGCTTCGACGATGCCGACCGCATCCGCGACGCCCTGATCGGCCTGGGCATCGAGGTCCGCGACACCCCAGACGGCACGGTCTGGGAGTTGTTGCCCAGGTAGGCTGCGGCCTCCTGCCCCCATCGTCTAGCGGCCTAGGAC
>DASXZS010000066.1:0-7186 GCA_036501785.1 Acidimicrobiales bacterium
CCGACGCTGACGCCGACTCTGAGACCGTGTACGAGCTGCCGGAATGGCTGCCCGAACAACGGGCCCAGTTGGGCGTGCTGCTCGACGATGCCGGCATCAGCTACGAGTGGGACGGGCCTGACCTGGTCGTCCCCGCGGCGAAGGAGTCCGAGGTCGAGGCCCGGTTCGAGCAGGTCAGCGGCATCTCTGAGGAGGACGACGACGAGGAGAGTCGCTACCGGTCCCTCGAGGAGCTGTTCGCCGCGGCTGGTCGTCTGGCGGGTGACCCTCTCGACGAGGAGCGGGCCGCCGAGGCGGTGGCCCGGATCGAGGAGGCCGCCGGCCCACTGCCGATCGGGATGGATGAGGTCTACTGGTTTCGCATCATGACCCAGGCGCGCACGCTGTCGGAGTCGATCGGCGCCGGCCGTGACGGGCAGGTCATCGCCGAAGAAGCCACGGCTTTGCGCGACCTCCTCCGGACGGTGGTGTGACGGACGGTGGTGTGACCCCGGCGCTGGGGCTGCTGCTGGCGCCGGGCGCCGGCGCCGATCGCGACCAGCCGGCGTTGGTGGCCATCGACGCCGCCGCGACCGCGGCCGGGGTGGTCGTGGTGCGCATGGATTTTCCGTACCGACGAGCCGGCCGTAAGGCGCCGGATCGGGCCCCCGTCCTCGTGCGGGCCGTGGTGGACGAGGCGGCCGAACTGGCTCTCCGGGTCGATCGGCTGGTGCTGGGCGGTCGTTCGATGGGCGGCCGGATGTGCTCAATGGCCGTCGCCGACGGACTGGAGGCGGCCGGGTTGGTGCTGATCAGCTACCCGCTGCACCCGCCCGGCCGGCCCGACCGATTGCGCACCGAGCATCTGCCGCGGCTGGGCGTGCCCTGCCTGTTCGTCTCGGGGACGCGCGACGCCTTCGGGTCGCCCGAAGAGCTGGAAGCGGCCACCCAGGTGATTCCCGGGCCGGTAACCCACCGGTGGATCGATGGCAAGGACCACGGCCTCCGCGGGGCGGAGCAGGAGGTGACCCAGTTGGTTTCGGACTGGTTGGCCGGGCTGGACGGGCCCGGTCGGCGGCGGCCCGCCGGGCGGGCGCGGACGCGGCGTTCCTAGCCGAAGGCGACGAGCAGCTCGGCGTAGGACGCCGCGGCGTCGACCAGTCGGTCGACGGTCACGAACTCGTCATTGCCGTGGGCCTGGGCGACCTCGCCGGGGCCACACACCACGGTCGGAATCCCGGCCTGGTTGCGAACGAAGCGGGCGTCGGTCGTGAAGCTCATGCCGATGATTCCTGGTTGGCGCCCAGTGGCCCGGGCCACCGCGGCGCCGACCTGCTTGGCCCACGGGTCGTCTGCGGGCATCTCGCTGGCCTCGCCGAACGTGTCGACCACCAGGTCGTAGCTGACACCGCTGACGCCCGCTGCTTCCACCCGGCCTCGCACCTGGGCCAGGGCCGAATCCTCGGTGACGCCGGGAAGAACGCGCCGGTCGAGCCCGATGACGCACGATTCGGCCACGGTGTTGAAGGCGTCGCCGCCGGCGATCGTCCCCACATTGGCCGTGGGCCGGCCGAGCAACGGGTGGTCAGGATCGCCGAAGTCGGCGGCGTGCAGGGCCAGGACCAGTTGGGCGGCGTGCTCGATCGCCGATACTGCGTCGCGCGGTCGGCTTCCGTGCCCGGGCCGGCCATGGACCGTCAGCAGGGCCTGCAGCAGCCCGCGTTCTGCCACGCACAGCTCGAGGTCGGTTGGTTCGGGTACCAGGCAGGCGTCGCCCGTTATCAGTCCCTGCTCGAGCAGGGCCCGGGTGCCGAACCGACCGCCGCGCTCCTCATCAGCAACCAGGTGGAATACCACGTCGCAGGCCGGCGCCTGACCGGCGCGCTCGAGTACGGAGAGGGCGCAGATGGCGGCGGCGATGCCGCCCTTCATGTCCGCCGTGCCCCGGCCGTACAGCCGCCCGTCTTCGATGTGGGGATCAAAGGGGTCACGGGTCCAGGCCGAGGCAGTCACCGGCACCACGTCCAGGTGACCGTTGATGATCAGGGTGGGGCGCGCTCCGGGGCCGTCGGGGTGGGGGAGCTTCGCCACCAGCGAGAGGCGGCCCGGTGCTGGTTCGACCTCTATCCACTCCGGCCGCCAGCGTTGGAGCGCGGACCGGACGACGCTGTCGATGGGTCGTTCGTTGCCGGGCGGGTTGCGGGTGTCGACCGCGACCAGGGCCGCGGTGAGGTCCACCACTTCGTCGACATCTACGTGGCCGCGCATTGGCGCGAGCCTACGGCGCGGGCGGCGCTTGGCATGCCGGGGCTAGGCGCCGCCGCCATACTGGACCCGCCATGACCCCCGACCCCGCCCGCCAGCCCTCACCGCCGCCGCGTCGGCGCCGCGACCCGGGGGAGCTGTTTCAGGCGGCCCGGAGCGGCGACCGGGCTGCTACGGGTCGGTTGCTGTCGTTGATCGAGCAGGGAGGCGAACCGGCCCGGCAGGTCGGCAAGCTCACCTTCGGGCCCAGCGCCGCGATCGAGCAGGTGGTGGGCATCACCGGCGCACCCGGCGCGGGGAAATCGACGCTGACCGACCGTCTCATCGGCGCGGCTCGAGCCGAAGGCGTCACAGTGGGGGTACTGGCGGTCGACCCCTCATCGCCGTATTCGGGTGGGGCCATCCTCGGCGATCGGATCCGGATGCAGGGCCATGCCATCGACGACGGGGTCTTTATCCGCTCCATGGCGACCCGCGGCCACCAAGGCGGGTTGGCCCTGGCCGCCCCCGAAGCCATCCGGGTCCTGGCCGCCGTGGGAATGGGGATGATCCTGGTCGAGACGGTCGGGGTGGGGCAGGTGGAGGTCGAGATCGCCGGCGCCGCTGACACCACCTTGGTGGTGGTCACCCCGGGGTGGGGCGACGCCATCCAGGCCAGCAAGGCCGGGTTGCTCGAGGTTGCCGACATCTTCGTGGTCAACAAGGCGGACCGGGACGGCGCCGCCGAGACCCGGCGGGACCTCGACAACATGCTCGACCTCAATCCGGCCAAGGGTCAGTGGCGACCGCCCGTCGTCCTGACATCCGCCGTCTCGGGCGAGGGCATGGAGGCCCTGTGGGCCGCGATCGGCGACCACCGGGCCTATCTCGCCGGTAGTGGGGAGCTGGAGCGCCGGCGGCAGCGGCGACTGGCGGAGGAGATGCGGCGAGTCCTGGTCCACCTCCTTGAGCGCGACGTGCGGGGGTTGGACGGGGGCGAGCATTTCGAGGCGGCGAAGGCCGAGCTGCTCGCTCGCCGGCTGGATCCCTACCAGGCCGCGGCCCGCCTCCGCGACGCCGAGAGGGGGTAGGGCCGGCGGGCCGGCGGGTCTCGGCGGCCCCGTCCCACTAGGCCCATCGGCCCATCGGCGCGGCGAGCCACCTCTCGACCTCTGACGCTTTCGGTTACCTCTGACGAGTTATGCGTCTCAGAGACACTTATCTCGTCAGAAGTAGCGAAAACGGTCAGAAGTGCCTCGGAATGGTCACAGGTCGGCCCGGCGCGGCCCCGCCGGCCCCCCGGCCCCACCGGCCGACCGGCCCCGGCGCCTACCCCCAGGTGACGCAGCCCATCTCCACGGGGACGACCAGATCCCGGTGGGCGGGGACGACGCGCACCGCGTAGCCGTGGCGGCCGGCCTGGTCGCAGCTGAACCGGCCCCGGTACCGCACCACGCCATCGGCCCCGGGCCCGCCGGCCCCGCCGGCCCCCCCGCCCGCCAGCTCCAGCCGGACCACCTCGGTCTCGGTCAGCTCGTCGCCGGCGGCGACTGGCCCATGCAGCAGCTCGACGGCCACGTCGTCGGTGGTCAGCGAGCCCAGGTGGACGAGGGCCGTGACCTCCCGCTCCGCCCCCAGGTCGACCAAACCGACCGCGACGTCCGGCTCCACCTCCACCTTGACCGCGGGCCAGGCGGCGGTCACCCGCTGCTTCCACGCCGCCAGGGCCCGCGCCCGGGCGTGCCCGTCCGCGGCCAGGGCGTCGCGTTGGGCCGCGATCGGTTCGTACATCTCCGCCAGGTAGTCGCGCACCATCCGGGAGGCCATGACCTTGGGGCCCAGCGACTCCAGGGACGCCTTCACCCGCGTCAGCCAGCCCCGGGGAAAGCGCCCGCCGCGCCGGTCGTAGAAGAGCGGCACGATCTGTCGCTCGATCAGCTCGAACAGGCTGTTGGCTTCGACCTCGTCGCGGTGCTCGACGTCGGCGATCGCCTCGGCCGAGGAAATGGCCCACCCGTTGCTGCCATCGAACATCTCGTCCCACCAGCCGTCGAGGATGGAGCAGTTGATGGCCCCGTTGAGGGCGGCCTTCTCGCCGCTGGTGCCGCTGGCCTCCATGGGCCGGCGGGGAGTGTTGAGCCACACGTCGCTGCCCTGGTACAACATGCGGGCCACCGAAATGTCGTAGTCCTCGATGAAGGTGATGCGGTGCCGGACTGACGGGTCCTGCGAGAAGCGCACGATCTGGGCGATCATCTCCTTGCCCAGGTCGTCGGCGGGGTGGGCCTTGCCGGCGAACACGAACTGGATGGGGCGCTGCTCGTTGAGCAGCAGGGCCCGCAGGCGCTCGGGTCGGGACAGCAACAGGGTGGCCCGCTTGTAGGTGGCGAAACGGCGGGAGAAGCCGACGATCAGGTAGCGGGGGTCGAGGATCTCATCGGTCCAGGCCGCGTCGCTGACCGACACGCCGCGGTCCTGCAGGGACTTGCGCAGTCGCTCGCGGACGAAGCTCACCAGGGCGTCGCGGCCCTGCTCGCGGGCCCGCCACAGTTCGTCGTCGCGGGCGTCGTTGATGCGAGCCCACTCGCTCGGGCCGGCCTCGTCCCACGCCGGCGACACATATTTGGAAAAGAGGTCATCCATCTGGGAGGAGACCCAGGTGCGGCCGTGCACGCCATTGGTGATGGACCCGATCGGGGTCTCCTCGGCGGGGACCGTCGGCCACAGGGGCTGGAACATCTCCCGGCTGGTGCGACCGTGCAAGCGCGCCACGCCGTTCGACTTGGCCGCCAGGCGCAGGCCCATCACGGCCATGTTGAACGGCTGGGTGGGTTCCTCTCCGGGAAAGTGGCCAAGGGACATGAGGGTGTCGATGGAGACCCCGCACTCGTCGGCCCACCGGCTGAAGTACCGCTCCATCAACGCCCGGGGGAAGCGGTCGATGCCGGCCGCGACGGGGGTGTGGGTGGTGAACACTGTGCTGGCTCGGGCCGCCTCGATGGCCTCGTCCCAGCGCAATCCGTCGCTGGTGATCAGCTTGCGGATCCGCTCGAGGCCGAGGAAGCCGGCGTGGCCCTCGTTGGTGTGGAACACCTGGGTCTCCACGCCGGCGGCCTCGAGAGCCCGCACCCCGCCGATGCCGAGCAGGATCTCCTGGCGGACCCGGTGCTCGGAGCCCCCGCCGTAGAGGCGGTCGGTGACGGCGCGCAGCTCGTCGTCATTGGTGTCCACATCGGCGTCGAGCAGGTACAGGTCGATCCGTCCCACCCGGGCCCGCCAGACCTGGGCGTCGAGCAGGGCGCCGCCCATGTCGACCGAGACGCGCACCCCGTCGACGAGCTCCAGGGCCATGCCGTGGGGGTCCAGGATGGGGTAGCGCTCTTCCTGCCACCCGTCGGCGTCGAGGTGCTGGCGGAAGTAGCCGAGGCGGTACATCAGGCCCACGCCGGTCAGGGGGATCCCCAAGCTGCTGGCGGCTTTCAGGTGGTCGCCGGCCAGCACGCCGAGACCGCCGGAGTACTGCGGCAGAGCTTCGGCGATGCCGAACTCGGGGGAGAAGTAGGCCACGCCGCGGAGCGGGCTCACGGCCCGGTTCTGGAACCAGCGGGGTGCCTCCAGGTAGCGGTGGAGGTCGTCGTGCATCTCGCCGAGGAACCCCATGAACGCGGGGTCGGCCGCCAGTTGCTCCAGCCGTTGCCGCCCCACCAGGCTGAGCAAGCGCACCGGATCGTGGAACGTCAGCTCCCATATTTGTGGATCCACCCAGCGAAACAGGTCCCGCGTCCGGTGGTCCCACGACCAGCGCAGGTTGAACGCCAGCTCTTGCAGCGGTCCGAGAGCCTCAGGGAGGCGGGCCCGCACCGTGAAGCTCTTTAGTGCCCTCATTCCCGTAGAAGCTACGGGACGCGGCGCATGGCGACCAACGCCCGGCCGAGGGTGCCGGTCGCCGGCCGCGGTGGTGGGTACCGTGGAAGGGTGACCGGACGGTTGGTGATCGAAGACGTCCGACCGCGCACGCCCAACGCCGGGCACTTCGCCAAGGCCGTGGTGGGGGAGTCCGTGCCGGTCCGGGCCGTGGTGTTCAAAGAGGGGCACGACCTGCTGACGGGACGCGTCCTGCTGGTGGCCAAAGGCCGCAAGAAGCCGGTCTCGACGGGCGTGCTCGAACCTGTGGGCAGTGACGAATGGGTGTCCCATGTGATGCCGGCGCAGATCGGGCCGCATCGCATCATCGTCGAGGCCTGGACGGACCGCCACGCCACCTGGGCCCACAAGGTGCAAGCCAAGCTGGATGCCGGGCAACCCATCGACGTCGAGATCGCCGAGGGCCTCCTCCTCCTGGAGGGCGCGGCCGCGTTTCCGCCCGTGGCGGCGGCTCTGCCCACCCTTCGCGACATCGGTCTCGCCGACCCGGACCGGGTCCGCGCCGCCCTGTCGCCTGAGGTGGGCGCTGCCCTGTGGGGCCCGGAGGGCGCCGTCGACGTGACCGACTCGACCGGGCAGCCGCTGTGGGTGGACCGGGAGCGGGCCTTGTTCGGGGCCTGGTACGAGCTGTTCCCGCGGTCGTTCGGTGGGTTGAAGGGGGCGGCGGCCCGGGTGCCCGACCTGGCCGCCATGGGCTTCGATGTGCTGTATCTGCCGCCGATCCATCCCATCGGCCACACGGCCAGGAAAGGGCCCGACAACACCCTGAGGGCGGGGGATGACGACCCGGGCAGCCCCTGGGCCATCGGGAGTAGCGTCGGGGGCCATACCGCTGTGAACCCGGAACTCGGCACCATCGAGGACTTTTCACAATTGGTGGCAGAAGTCAACGAGCTGGGGATGGAGGTGGCGCTCGACTACGCCCTGCAGTGCTCCCCCGACCACCCCTGGGTCCACGAGCATCCCGAGTGGTTCCACCACCGTCCCGATGGCTCCATCGCCTGCGCCGAGAACCCCCCGAAGGTGTACCAGGATATCT
>DASXZS010000067.1:0-5182 GCA_036501785.1 Acidimicrobiales bacterium
GCCCCATTGCTCGCCTATCGTCGCCGGCACAGCGCTCACTACGCCGCCCGGGAGGCCAGCCGCATGCCGCTACTACAGCGAGACGGAGCCGAGATCCACTACGACGTGTACGGCGAGGGGTATCCGTTGATCTTGTTCGCCCCGGGTGGCATGCACTCCGTCGCCGAGATGTGGCGGCAGCGGCCGGGGGCGCCCGGTCAGCGGATGCCGTGGATCGATCCGACGGCCGAGCTGTCGGATCGGTTCCAGGTGGTCGCCATGGACCAACGCAACGCCGGGCGCTCGTCGGCGCCGATCTCCGCCACCGATGGGTGGGCAACTTTCACCGCCGATCACCTAGCGCTCATCGACCATCTCGGCTTTCCACAAGTGCACGTGATGGGCGGCTGCATCGGGTCCTCCTACTGCCTGGGCTTGTGCCAAGCCGCCCCGGACCGGGTCACCGCCGCCGTGCTGCAAAACCCCATCGGGCTCAGCGCCGACAACCGCGACACCTTTTTCGAGATGTTCGACAGCTGGAGCACCGAGATGCAGGCCCGCCGCCACGACATCGACGAGGACGCCTTGCAGGCGTTCCGCCAGTCAATGTTCGGCGGGGACTTCGTGTTCAGCGCCACCCGGGACTTCGTTGGAACCTGCCCGGTGCCGCTGCTGGTCCTCGCCGGCAACGACGAGTTCCATCCCACCGCGGTGGCCCAAGAGATCGCCGAGCTGGCGCCCGACGCCGAACTGGTTCTCGAGTGGACCAGCCCCACCCACCACGAGGCCACGCTGGCCCGGGTCCGGTTGTTCCTGGGGGCGCACACGCCGGCGCCTACTTAGCGGGGCGGCAGTTTGGACCAGCGCCCTAATAACCGCCTTACGAACAAAAGTCAGAACTAGCGCGTATACGCGCTACTTCTGACTTTTGTTCGGGTGGGCGGCGGGATGCCGGCGAGGCACCTATGCCAGCCGGTTGCCGGCATCGGTGCCGCCGGCCCCTTGTTGCTAGCTGGAGGCGTTTAGGCCAGACTGCGGTGATGCCAGTTGCCACCGACGCGCCGCCTGACCGCCGGCGGGACGTCCGCGCCGCCTTGAGCCCGGCCGAATGGCGACGGGCCAGCGGGATGGCGGCGTTCGTCGTGACCTTGCACGTGGTCGGCTTCCTTCTCCTGTTCGCGGCCGCCGCCGGCCACTATCACCTCTCCACCAAGGAGACCTTCGGGATCGGCACCGGCATGCTGGCCTACACGCTCGGGCTCCGGCACGCCTTCGACGCCGACCACATCGCGGCCATCGACAACACCACCCGCAAGCTCATGTCCGAAGGAAAAAGACCCCTGTCCGTGGGGTTCTTTTTCTCCCTCGGGCACTCCAGCGTGGTGTTCGTCCTCAGCGTGCTCCTCAACTTCGGCATCCGAGCCCTCAACCACCAGGTCAACCAACCCGCCTCCCACCTTCACCACTACACCGGGCTGATCGGGACCTCGATCTCCGGCGCCTTCCTGTACCTGATCGCCATCCTCAACATCGTCATCCTGGTGTCGATCGTCCGCATGTTCGTCGACATGCGACGCGGCGAGTACGACCAAGCCGAACTCGATCGGCAGCTCAACGCCCGCGGCATGATGAACCGCTTCTTCGGGCCCCTGGCCCGGCGCATAGACGCCTCCTGGAAGATGTACCCCATCGGGTTCCTCTTCGGGCTGGGCTTCGATACCGCCACCGAGGTGGCCTTCCTGGTGCTCTCCGGCTCGGCGGTCGCGTCCGGGCTGCCGTTCTGGGCGGTGCTGTCCCTCCCCATTTTGTTCGCGGCCGGGATGAGCCTGCTGGACACTATCGACGGATCGTTCATGAACTTCGCCTATGGTTGGGCCTTCTCCAAGCCGGTGCGCAAGGTGTATTACAACATCACCATCACTGCCCTCTCTGTAGGTGTGGCGTTCGTGATCGGCACCATCGAGTTGCTGTCGGTCCTCAGCACTCAGCTCAACCTGACCGGCGGGTTGTGGAGCTGGACCGGCAAGTTCAACATCAACCACGCCGGCTACATCATCGTCGGCTTGTTCGTCGTCACCTGGGTCGTGGCTCTAGCCATCTGGCATTTCGGTGACGTCGAGGCCCGCTGGGATCGAGCTACGGCAGCCGGCGCCGCCGGCGGTCAGAACCGACAGCCGTGACCGCCACCGATCCCGGCGTCGACACCATCCTGGCCGAGGTCACCGACCGGCTGCGGCAGCGAGGGGGACGCGCCAGCGCCGGCCTGCGCCCGGTCCTCGAGGCGCTCGTCGCGGCTGACGGACACCGCAGCGCCGAGGAGCTGGCCGGCGACGTGCACACCCGCCACCCGGAGATCCACGAATCGACGGTGTACCGCAACCTGGACCGCTTCGAGCAGCTCGGCGTCGCCTACCACACCCACCTCGGCCACGGACCCGCCCTGTGGCACCTGACCGCCAGCATCCACCAGCACCTCACCTGTGAGGCGTGCGGGGCGGTGGTGGCGGTGGACCCGGCGGTGTTCACCGCCCTGGCCGCGACACTCCAGCGGGAAGCCGGGTTCGTCGCCGACTTCCGCCATTTCGCTATCAGCGGGCGATGCGCCGCGTGCCACACCGAGCCGTAACGGACAGACTTCACCGCCAGCCGTCGGGTCGGCAACGAAGCTTGTCCCTTTTGACGCCTGATATGGCGTGAAAACGGACACGCTCAGGTTGGCTAACCAACTCCGGCCGCGAAGTCTGTCCGTGGCGCGACGACGACGTGCGAGCGGCCCCCGCCTGTCCCCGCCGGCCCCACCTACCGGTCCACGAACGGGCAGTGCCGGCACCCCTGCTCACAGCAGGCGCCCCGGGACCACAGGGTGCCGGCGGTCAGGACAAACAGACCGGTGCCCGGGTCGGGGTAGCCAGCGTCGCCAGCGAGCAAGGCGGCATGGTGGGCGTCGATGACCGCCACGTAGTCGGCCCGGCTCGGGTCCAGCCGGTCGGGCGCCGGCACCAACCGGTCGGGCGCCAGCCCCACCGGGCGCTGGGGCCGGTCGAGGGTGCGCAGCACCAGCCACCACGAAGCCAGTCCGTGCGGGCAGCACTCCGCCGGCGCGACCAGGCACTCGTCCGGGCAGCGGCACACCCCGTCGGCGATCCATTCCGCCAGGGTGCCCGGGTCGGGCGGGGCCCAGCCGCTGTGGGCGTCGAACCAGGCGTGCGTCCGCCGCACCGCCGAGGCCGCGCTGTACACCACGGCGGCGCAGGATAGGCGCCGGCGGTGCACGGGCCGGACCCACCCCCAGCGCTAGCGTGGGCGGCGCGATGCCCGCCAGTTCAGCGCGCCCCGCCACGTCCCCATCGCGGCGGCGGTACCGACCCGATATCGAAGGCCTGCGGGCGGTCGCGGTCCTCGGCGTGGTCCTGTACCACGCCCACGTCGGCGTCCTGAGCGGTGGCTTTGCCGGCGTCGACGTGTTCTTCGTGGTGTCGGGCTACCTGATCACTGGGTTGTTGTGGGACGAGCTCCAGCGGAGCCGGCGCATCAACCTGCCCGCCTTCTACGGCCGGCGGGCCCGCCGGCTCCTGCCGGCGTCGGTGCTGGTGGTGGTGGTCACGGCGGTGGCGGCCCGGCACTGGCTGCCGCCCTTGCAGACGCCGGCTGTCGCCAAGGACGGGTTGACCAGCGCCCTGTACGTCGCTAACTACCGCTTCGCCTTCGCCCACACCAGCTACCTCAACGCCGCCACCCCGCCGTCGCCGTTCCAGCACTACTGGTCCCTCGGCGTCGAAGAACAGTTCTACCTCCTCTGGCCCCTCCTCCTCTTTGCCGCCTCGCTGGCCTGGCGGTACCAACCCCACTACCAGCACCGGCCCGGCCGAACCGAGGCCGGCCCGTCGCGGGCGACCGCCACCGCCGGTCTGGCGGCCGTCACGGTGGCGTCCTTTTTCCTGTCCTTGTGGCTGACCCACGCCAACCAACCCTGGGCGTTCTTCTCGCTGCCCGCCCGGGTCTGGGAACTGGGCGCCGGCGGGGTGCTGGCCCTGGCCACGCCGGCGGTCAACGGGTGGCTCGACCGGCGGGCCGCCGCCGCCCTCGGGTGGGCGGGGCTGGGGCTGATCCTGGCGTCGTTGGTGACCATCGATTCGCACACGCCGTTCCCCGGCACCGCGGCCCTGGCGCCGGTGCTCGGGGCGGTGGCGGTGCTGGCCGCCGGCGAGCAGGCCGGCGCGCACGGACCGGTCGGGGTGCTGGGCCAACCGGTCATGCGGATGATCGGCCGCATCTCGTACTCGTGGTACTTGTGGCACTGGCCCATGCTGATCCTGGCCCCGGACGTGCTCGGCCACCCGCTCTCCCTGGCTCAGAACCTGCTGGTGGCCGGCCTCAGCGGGGTCGTCGCCACCGCCAGCTTCCTCTTGATCGAGACGCCGGCGCGGACCTCCGCCTGGCTCAGCGCGGTCCCCCGGCGCAGCCTGCTGACGGGCGGTGGCCTGAGCGCCGGTGGGGCGGTGGCCTGCCTGCTGGTGGCCGCCAGCCTACCGTCGCTCTCCGGTCACGGCCTGGCGCCGGTTGCGGCCATCCACGTCGCCAAACCGGTGCGGCAAGCGCTGGCTGCGCCGTCGGCCAGCCCGACCACCACCATCGACCCGGCGGTCGCTCAGGTAACCGCCGCGGTCCGCCGCACCATCGGCGTGCACGACGTGCCCACCAACCTGACCCCGACGTTGACCCACGCCGGGCACGACGACCCGCCCGTGTTCTACGACGGCTGCATGGACAGCTACCTGGATGCCACCGTGGAGAACTGCGCCTTCGGCGACGTGGCGTCGAATACCAGCGTGGTGCTGTTCGGCGACTCCCACGCGGCCATGTGGTTCCCCGCCGTCGACGGAGTGGCCAACGCCCGCGGCTGGCGACTGCTCAACCTGACCAAGGCCACCTGCCCCCCGCTCGAGGTGCCCATCATCAGCCCGGTCCTGGGCCGCACCTTCACCGAGTGCGAAACCTGGCGCCAGAACGTGCTCAACCGCATCGCCGCCGTCCACCCGGCGCTGGTGATCCTGGGGGTGGCCCGCCACTACACCGGCATCTACGGGTTTACGCCATACAACAACCTGTGGATGTCCGGCCTGACGCAGATGATCGCCCAGATCCGCCTGCTGGGCGCCAAGGTGGTGGTCATCGGGCCCGTCCCCAAGCCGCCGATGCTGGT
>DASXZS010000068.1:0-3414 GCA_036501785.1 Acidimicrobiales bacterium
CGCGCAACGCCTACGGCAAGGTGCTCAAACGGGATCTCCGCGAGGAGCTGGGGGGCGCCTGATCCAGCTTCGGGCCCTTGAGCCCGTTCAGCCCAGGCGGTCGAGGCCCAGGAGGTCGATGGCGTTGCCGCGCAAGATGCGGTACACCACGTCGTCGGGGAGCCCGGCCGTCAGCTTCGTCATGATCTCCTTGGTGTCCGGCCACGACGAGTCGGAGTGCGGGTAGTCCGTCTCGGCGGTGACGTTGGCCACGCCGACCTCGTCGAGCGACTTGAGGCCGTGCGGATCGTTGATGAAGCAGCCGAACACCGACTGGTAGTAGTAGGTCGACGGCGGTTCGGGGATGTGCTTGGTCTGTGCCCACCCCTGGTTGTCCTCCCACACCTGGTCCACCCGCTGCAGGGCGTACGGGATCCAGCCGATCTGGCTCTCGGCGTAGAGCAGCTTCAGGTCGGCGAAACGGACCAGGAGCCCGGACATGAGGAAGTCCACCAGCGACGACATGGCGTTGCCGAACGCCAGGGTGGCGCTCACCGACGGCGGGGCGTCGGGCGAGGCGGCGGGCATCTTCGACGAGGACCCGATGTGCATGGCCACCGCGGTACCGGTCTCGGCGCAGGCGGCGAAGAACGGATCCCAATGGCCGGTATGGATGGTCGGCAACCCGAGGTGGTACGGAAGCTCGCTGAAGCACACGGCCCGGAAGCCCCGGGCGGCGTTGCGCCGGACCTCGGCCGCGGCCAGCTGCGGATCCCACAGCGGGATGATTCCGAGCGGGATCAATCGACCGCCGGAATCGCCGCACCACTCCTCCGCCATCCAGTCGTTGTAGGCCCGCACGCAGGCCAGGCCCAGGTCCTTGTCGTGCCCTTCGAGGAAGGTCTGGCCGCAGAAGCGGGGCAGCGTCGGGAAGCACATCGACGCCTCAACCCAGCCGGCGTCCATGTCCTCCAGCCGGGCCTTGGGGTCGTAGCAACCCGGGCGCATGTCGTCGTAGGTGATCGGGGTGAGGGTCATCTCCTCTTTGGAGTACCCGGCGGCCGCCACCATGCGCTTGTGGGTGTAGACGAGGTCCTCGTAGAGCCAGCAGTCGACCTTCGTCGGCGAGTCGTCGTCGAAGTGCTCGACGTAGCTGGCCGTCCCCACGTAGTCGATGTTCCCGATGCCGCGGCGGGCCACCTTGGGGCCCCGGTCGCGGAACTCCGCCGGCAGCCACCGCTCCCAGACGTGCGGCGGCTCGACCACGTGGTCGTCGACGCTGACGATCTTCGGCAGGTCGATCATGACCGGCGGTGGCTCCGCTCGCTGGCGAGCCGATGCAGGACAGTGGCCATGTCGTCGCCGGACGCCCGGGCCCCGTCCTTGACGGCGTTCCAGTCGGCGAGCTGGGCGGCGGCGTCGGCGGCGTTGTCGTTCCAGGCCGGCGACAAGGGGGTGGTGATCTCCAGGCGGATGCCGTTGGGGTCGTGGAAGTAGATGCTGTAGATGATCTTGTGGTCGACCGGACCCAACACCTCCACGCCGTTGCTCTCGAGCCACCGGTGCCAGCGGTCCACCGTCTCGGGGGTGTCGACCTGCATGGCCAGGTGCTGGAAGGTCTTGTAGGCGGGGTGCGGGGGCTCTTCGAGCGGCGGCAGCTCCGGCGCCTCGAAGAAGGCGACCGTAGAGCCGTCGGCCATGCGGAAGAACGAGTGGAAGTAGGGGACCGGCTCTCCGGTCGACGGGATGGCGTCGTCCAGGACGGCGTTGACCAGCTCCATGCCCAGCAGCCGGCTGTAGAAGTCCGTGGTGGCCGCGGTGTCGCGGGTGATGTAAGCCACGTGGCTGAGCATGCCCGGCTGGCCCGGCCGCTCGGCCTGCAGCGCCGGGGTCATCCCGTCAAAGGTGGCCGCCTGGTCCTCGATTGTGGCGTCGCTCATGGTTACCTCCCTGGGTCGGCCCGTCGCCGGGTCCCTTTCAGGATGCCACGGCCGGCGGCTTGACGCGCCTCGGGGGGTCGGGGGGTCGCGTTCCGTTTCCGAGCAGGGCCCCTCAGGCCCGGTCCCGCCGGCCCCCTCAGGCCCTGCCGGCCCGCTGGCCCGCTGGCCCGCCGGCCCGCCGGCCCTCAGGCGCCGGCGATCAGCAAGGCGTCGACGGCGACGACCCCGTCGGCGGTGACGACCAGCGGGTTGATGTCGGCCGAAGCCAACCAGGTCCCGGTGGCCCGCCAGAGCCGCCCGGCGGCCTCGACGGCGGCGGTCAGCGGCTCGAGCGGCCAGGCGGCCTGGCCCCGGATGCGGCCTACGTCGCCGGCCACCGCGGTGACGATCGACGCGGCCCCGCCCGGGTCGAGGGGGAGTTGCCGGCCGTCGACCCGCCGGGCCAGTTCGAGCAGGATCCCGCCGCGGCCGAGGAGCAGCACCGGACCCAGATCGGTCTGGCCCTGCAGCCCGATGAACGCCTCTCCGTGGCCGCTGACCATGGCTTGTACGGCGATCGTCGCCCGCGTCTGGTGGCGGGCGGCGATGGCCCGCAGCTCCCGGACGGCGGTACCCACGTCGGCCGGGTGCACGTTGAGGCGGACGGCGTCGAGCTCCGTGCGGTGGGGAACGTCAGCGAGCTTGACGACCAGCCGGTCGCCCAGGGCGGCGATGCGGGGATCGTCGTCGGTCCCCTCGGCCAGCACCACGAACGGTGCGACGGGAATGCCCGCCCCGGCCAGTAGGGCCATGGCGTCGGCGAAGCCCACGATGGGGCCGGCGGGACTGTCGATGAGCGCCGGCGGGGCGATGGCGGCGACGGGAGATGGCTCCGCCGACGACCGGGGCGGGGCGGCCGCCACCTGATCCATCGCCTGGATGGCGCGCAGGGTGGAGCGCAGACCCCGGCAGAAGACCAGGCCCCGGTCGCGGTAGCGCTCGGTCCAGCTGCCCACCGCGGTAGCTTCTACCGGGCTGACGACGAGGGGGATGGCCGCCTTGGTGGCGGCGTCAGCGAAGGGGTCGAGCAGCGTCTGGGCCCAGCCTTCGTCGCCCTCGCCCGCCCACCAGCACAGCACCAGGGCGTCGACGCCGCCGGCCCGGGCGTACCCGGTGAACATCTCGAGCAGGAGGTTCCGGTCGCGCATGACGAAGCCGGTGAGGTCGAGCGGGTTGAGGCTGCCGTCCTCGCCGGGGATACGTTCCCGGACCCATGCTTCGAGTGGGGAGAGGTCGGCGAGCGTCACCTCCTCCTCGACAGAGAGGTCAGCGGCGACCCCGGCCACCCCGCCCGAGGAGGCCATTACCGCCACCCCCCGCATGGGGCGCCACCGCTCGGGCGGCAGTTGGGCCAGCAACTGGGCCCGGTCGAGGAGGTCGTCGACGTCCCGGGCGGTGACCACGCCCGCCTGCCGCAGGACCAGGTCGTACACCCAGCTCTCGTCGGCGATGGCGC
>DASXZS010000069.1:0-3187 GCA_036501785.1 Acidimicrobiales bacterium
CCACTCCCTGTCCCGCTGTCGACGGGTCCAGCCCCAAGCAGCAGCAGTTCGACGGGCCGCCGCCGACCTGCATCGACCTGGCCAAGCGGTACACCGCGTCGATGGTGACGTCGAAGGGGACGATGACCATCGCCCTCGATCCCGTGGCGGCGCCGGTCGCGGTCAACAACTTCGTCTTCCTGGCCCGCTACCACTACTTCGACGGGATCGTCTTTCACCGCATCATCCCCGGGTTCGTGCTCCAGGGCGGGGATCCGACAGGAACCGGAAGGGGCGGCCCTGGGTACCGCTTCGCCGATGAGTTGCCGGCGGCCGGCCGGTACGAGCTGGGGTCGCTGGCCATGGCGAATGCCGGGCCGGACACCAATGGCAGTCAGTTTTTCGTGATCAGCGGGCCGTCGGGGATCCGCCTGCCCCCGCAGTACTCCCTCTTCGGCAAGGTCGTCGCCGGCCTGGACGTGGTGGCGACCATCGACGCCATCGGCACGTCCTCCGGCACGCCCAAGGAGAGTGTGACCATCGAGTCGGTCACCATCACCGAAGCGGACTGAGCCGGCGGGGACGCCGACACCCCCCAACCCTCGGCCCTAACGGCCGGTGAGTGCGGCCAACCCCGCCGGTGCCGGTTGGCCATCGACATAGACGGTGACACCGCCGGCGCCGGCAGACCGCCAACCGCCGTCCGGATCGCGGATCAGGGCCGTGCGCTCGTCCACCGCGGCTATGCGCAGATGACCGGTGGCGAGCTGCACGGTGCGGTGGGCCTTTTCCTCTGACCAGGTGTCGTAGTGGGGCAGGACCGCCAAGTGACCAATCAAGCCCAGGCCCAGGGTGAGGGCGCCACCGCGGGGATCGACCATGGGGTCGCCGAGCACCATGGCGCCGGCGGAGGATCCCGCCACCACCGCCCCGTCCCGCCAGGCGTCGACGAGGGCGGTCCAGACCGGGCTGTCCTTGAGAACTGAGCGCAGATGCAGCGGTGAGCCGCCGCCGAGGTATACAAACCGGGCGGCCCGCACGGCCGCCACCGCGTCGGGATCCTCGGCGTCGCGCCGGCTGAGCACCATCAGGCCGCGGGCGGTGGCGCCCATGGCCGCAAACCACTTGCCGGCGACGTCGACCGCCCGTTGCGGATGCTCGTAGGCCGCGGCGGTGGGCAGGACCAGCACTTCGGCCCGGCCGCTCGCTTCCCACAGCTCGGCGTCGAAGGTGCAGCCGTCGGTCCACTCGGCACCGCCGACCAGGGCAACGGGTCCGGCGTGGTCGCTACTCATCGGGCGCTCACCGTAGCGGCCGGCGGGCCGGGGCAGGGCTCGACGGGTGCACCCGGCCGTTCGCCTGGCACACCCGCCGCGTCGCCCCGGGGTGGCGGTCCCCTTCTCCGCTGCGCCGGCCATGGTAGCGGGCCGGCGGCCACCAAGCACGAGGGACGCTGAGTGGGAGAATGGGGCCATGGCCGAGCACCCGAACGCAGGCGCAGCCAGGCTGCCGACCCCCGACCAGCCGTGGGTGATGCGGACCTACTCGGGCCATTCCACGGCTCGGGCGTCCAACGAGCTGTACCGCACCAACCTGGCCAAAGGGCAGACCGGCCTGTCGGTGGCGTTCGACCTGCCCACCCAGACCGGCTACGACCCCGACACGCCCGAGGCCAGGGGCGAGGTCGGCAAGGTCGGCGTGCCCGTGGTCCACCGGGGCCACATGGCTGAGCTCATGGACGGCCTGCCACTTGACCGCATGAACACCTCCATGACCATCAACGCCACCGCCCCGTGGCTCCTCGCTCTTTACGTGGCCCAGGCCGACGATACCGGCGTGGCCCGCCACCAACTCGCGGGCACCACCCAGAACGACATCGTCAAGGAGTACCTCTCCCGGGGCACCTACATCTTCCCGCCCGGGCCCAGCCGGCGCCTAACCGTCGACACCATCGCCTGGACGGTCCGCCACGCCCCGAAATGGAACCCCATCAACGTGTGCAGCTACCACCTCCAGGAGGCCGGCGCCACGCCGGTCCAGGAGCTGGCCTTCGCGCTGGCGACCGCCATCGGCGTCGTCGACGCGGTCCGCGACTCCGGCCAGCTGAGCGCCGAGGAGCTCCCGGCCGTGGTGGGAAGGATCTCGTTTTTCTGCAATGCCGGCATCCGTTTCGTCGAGGAAGCCTGCAAGATGCGGGCGTTCACCGCCATGTGGGATCGCCTCTGCGCCCAGCGGTGGGGGGTCGAGGACCCCAAGCTGCGCCGCTTCCGTTATGGCGTGCAGGTCAACTCGCTCGGCCTCACCGAGCAGCAGCCGGAGAACAACGTGCCCCGGATCGTCCTCGAAGCCCTCGGCGTGACACTTTCCCGCCAGGCCCGGGCCCGGGCCCTGCAGCTGCCCGCCTGGAACGAAGCGCTCGGCCTGCCGCACCCGTGGGATCAGCAATGGTCCCTCCGCATCCAGCAGATCCTGGCCTTCGAGACCGACCTGCTCGACTACCCCGACCTGCTCGACGGCTCCCACGTGGTGGCGGCCCGCACCGCCGAGCTGGTCGAAGCGGCCGATGCCGAGCTCGACGAGATCCTGGCCCTGGGCGGGGCGTTCGAGGCCATCGAGGAGATGAAGTCCCGGCTGGTCGCCAGCCAATCAACCCGCACCCGGCGCATCGAAACAGGGGAGCTGGCGGTGGTGGGGGTCAACCGGTTCACCACCACCGCGGCTTCGCCGCTGGGCGGCGGCGAGGCGATCCTCCGGGTCGACCCCGCGGTGGAGGCCCAGCTGGTCGACGAGGTGGGGCGCTGGCGGAAAACCCGGGACGGCGGCGCCGTGCTGGAGGCGCGGGACGACCTGCGCCGGGCCGCGACCACGCCCGACACCAACCTGATGCCGGCGACGATCGCCCTGGCCCACGCCGGCGGCACAACGGGCGAATGGGCCGGCGCCCTCCGGGAGGTGTGGGGCGAGTACCGGGCGCCAACGGGGGTCGGCGCCACCGGCCCGGCGGTCGCCCGCGTCGAGCTGCGCGCAGCCCGCGAGCACGTGGGGCGCATCGCCGCGACCGGCGGCGGACCGCCCCGGTTGCTGGTGGCCAAGCCAGGGCTCGACGGGCACAGCAACGGCGCCGAACAGATCGCGGTAGCAGCCCGCGACGCCGGCTTCGAGGTGATTTACCAGGGAATCCGTCAGACGCCCGAGCAGATCGCCGCGG
>DASXZS010000070.1:0-26379 GCA_036501785.1 Acidimicrobiales bacterium
ATGGGAATGAGCGATGACTTCGAGGTGGCCGTCGCCGAGGGCGCCACCACCCTCCGGCTGGGACGAGTGTTGTTCGGTCCCCGCCCGAGGCGTCGGACCGTGCAACGATAGGCTTGGGGTTAGTGGGAGGCTTCTGATGGCATCAGGAATCGTGCGCAAGGCAATGGTGTACCTGGGTCTCACCGACGACGAGTACGAGGACTACGACGTCTATGAGGACGGTGGCTCCGGAGCATCCCGTCGCTATGCCGAGCCAGTGGAGGCCGCGGCCGGGTCGGTGTCCGCGGTGCGACCGATGAGCCGTGAATCCGTGGACCCTTCTAACGGTGTCACCTTGACGCCACGTCCGGCTGTGGTGCGGCCGATCACCCCGATGCAGAGCGCCAAGGTGCACGTGGTGGCGCCGGCCAAGTTCGCGGACGCCCAGGAGATCGGCGACCGTTTCAAAAACGGGCAGCCGGTGATCGTCAACTTGCAAGCCAACGATCCCCAGCTGGCCCGCCGCATGATCGACTTCTGCAGTGGCGTTACCTATGCCCTCGCCGGCAGCATGGACAAGGTTGCCGATCAGGTCTTCCTGCTCACACCGACCAACGTGGAAGTCTCGGCGGAGGAGAAGCGTCGCTTGCAAGAGCGCGGTCTCTACCGGTCATAAGCGCCGTACGTGCTCAACTTCCACGGGGGGAACGTCCTCTACGACCTGGGTCAGGTGTACATCCTGATCCTGGTGGTGCGAGCGGTGCTGAGCTGGTTTCCGTACAGTTCCAACTCGCCGTTCAACCCGATCCGGTGCGTGGTGTTTGCCCTCACCGAACCGGTGCTGGCGCCGTTCCGCCGGATCATCCCGCCCGTCGGCATGTTCGACCTCTCGTTCATCGTGGCCTTCATCGTGGTGGAAGTGATCGTCAGCCAGGTGCTTGGGCGCCTGCCGATCTGATCTGAGCCAGGCGTCCTCGTGACCCGGCCGGACCCGAACTAGCATGTCTAGGCATGGAGGTCTCGCCGAAGACGCTGCGTGAAGTCGAGTTCCGCGAGAAGATGCGCGGCTACCACCCCGAGGACGTCGACCACTTTCTCGAACAAGTGGCAGCGGGCCTCGAGGCCATGCAAGAACGATTGCGCCAAGCCGTCGAACGGGCCCAGCGGGCCGAAGCGGCCGCATCCGACGCCGGCGGCAGCGACGAGACGTTGCGCAAGACCCTGGTCCTGGCCCAACGCACCGCGGATCTCGCGGTGCAAGAAGCCCGTGAGCAGGCGGCCCGGATCCTGGCCGGGGCGGAGCAGCAGGCGCAAGCCATGCTGGCCGAGGCCGAGGACCGCGGGCGCCGCACGCTCGAGGACACCACTGCCGAGTGCCGGACCGAGCTCGCCAAGCTCGAATCGGCCCGAGCTCAGTCACAGGCGGATGTCGACACCCTCAACCGCTGGCTCGACGAGCACAAGGCCCACCTCCAGGACTCGTTGTCTGAAGCGATGGCCGCCGTCGAGCGGGCCGGCGTGCTGTGGCCGGCTCCGTCGACTCGCTCGCTCGACATGCCTGGGCTCTCCTTGGCGGCTCGGCCCGCCCCCACCCCGCCACCGGCTCCCGCGCCGGCACCCGCACCCGCGACGGAGTCGCAGGGTCCCGAGACCGCCCTCTGGAGCCCGGAGGAGGACGAGCGCCTGGAGGGCATGACACCGGGCGGATCCGCGGCCGGGGCCGGCGCCGTCGGGCCGGAAACCTCGGCGCCGATGAGTGACGTCGCTGGCGGCCCCGACGATCAAGCGCTCGACGACTTCTTCGATGACAACGACGAACTCGCTGACGACCGGCGCTTCGGTGGCCGGCTCCGGCGCCGGCGTTAGCCTTCTGAGCCGAGGGTTCACTGGCACCCAGGCATGGGCAGTTGCGGCGGAGTTGGCGTAGATTTGACCGGGTTGTCCGGTCGCGGCCCACTAGGGTGCGAGGGTCCTGGGATCCCGTCGGGAAGGTGATGGTGTGCTCCTGCTCGTGACCGTACTGCTGGTGCTGGCCGGTCTGGTGTTGCTGATCGTCGGGTTCATCCAGGACACGCTCAGCCTCATCTACCTGTCGATCGGGTGCGCGGCGGTCGCCGGCGTGGCCCTTATCGTGTTCAGCCGACTCAGCCGGCGCCGGGCCTTGCGGCTGGCGACCGATGGACCCTCCATCGCCCTGCGGGGGGGCGCCCTCGACGACCGGGAAAGACGCGGCGCCGAACCCGTGCCGGCCGGCCGGACCGACTGGGTTCGACCGGCCCGGAGCGGCGACGTCGCCACCGCCGAGCCCGAGTGGCCGCCCGCGCCCGCGACCTCCAGCGCCCCGTCGACCGAGGAGGTCGAGACCGTCGACGTGGCGGCGGTGGGCGCCGCCGATCGTTCCGACGTACGTGGAGAGCCGACGTGGAGTCCCCCGACCGCTACCGGGGCGCCAACCGACAACCTGGGCGGCCGCGAACCGGTCCCGGCCGAGGCGGGTGACGGTGACCCGTATCCCGTCGATGACGGGTACGACGACGAGCGCGAGGACTTCGACGCGTGGGGCGATGAGGTCGTGTTCCCGATCGAGGAATACGACGAGCTGCGCGTCGGCGAGATCGTTCCGCTCCTTCCCGAACTCGAGCCCGATGAGCTGGAGGAGGTGCGCGACCGCGAGTCGTCGGGTAAGAACCGCAGCACCATCGTGCTACGCATCGACGAACTGCTGGGGCGGACCCCACCAGCGCCCGCCGTTCGCTCCGCCGCGGCTCCGGCTCCGGCCCCCAGTCGAGGGGCGGTGTCGCCCGCCGCCAAGAAGCCTGCCGGCGCGGCCAAGCGGCCGGGGGCGAAGGCGGCCACGCCGGCAGCCCCGGCTCCCGCGCGGGCAGTGGCGTCACCGTCCGAGTCGACTCGGGGCAAGCGGGCGGCCGCGAAGGCGACGCCGGCTCCGGTGCCGGCCAAGCGGGCGGCCGCCACCAGAGGGCCGGCCGAAAAGGCCCGGGCGTCGACGAACGCGGCGCCGAAGCGGGCCGCGGCCGAAACCACCGTCCCGAGCCGGCGGGCGACCACCAAGGCCGGGCCGCCACCCGCACCGTCCACCACCCCGCGGACCACCGCCGAGATCGCCACAGCCCCGACGCCGGGCAAGCGGGCCGCGGGGAAGGCGGCCGCCCCCGCCGCGTCACCCAAGCGGGCCGCGTCCAAAGCCGCCGCGGCTCCGGCTCCGGCCAAGCGGGCGACGGGCAAGTCGGCGGCCCCGGCTACGACGAAGCGGGGCGCGGCCAAGGCGGACCCGGCTGCGACGGAGCAGGTCGCCAAGAAGTCCCGCGGGGGATAAAGCACGGGCCCTGTCGGGTACTGTCCCGAACCCGCGAACTACGAGACGGCCGACCTGCCGCCCCCATCCGGCAGCCGGGTGATGCGCAGGGTCGCTTGGCTCTGATCGCCGAGCGATACGGCGTGCCACCCCTCGCCGCTCGCGGCCACCCCGAGCAGGGTGTCGAGGGCCAGGACCTGATCCTCGATCCAGGTCTGATGGGCGGTGACGGCCGCGACCACCGCGGCGTCGCCGGCCACTTCGAGGCGGATGCGATCGGTGACCTGCAACCCGAGCTCCCGCCGCAGCTGCTGCACGGCCCGCACCACGTCCCGGGCCCGGCCTTCGACGAGCAGCTCGTCAGTGACGGTGAGATCGAGCACCACCAGCCCGGCCGCCCCGGCCAGGGCGCGGGTCGTCGCCTCATCGATCGGTTGCACCCGCATCTCGAATTCCCCCGGCTCCAGCGTGCTCTCGCCCACGCGAGCCCGCCCGCCGTCGAGGAGCTCCCAGTCCCCCCGCTTGGCCGCGGCCGCCGCGGCCGGGGTGGCCGGACCTAGTCGAGGCGCCGCCACCTTGAACACGACCGTCAGGTGACGCGACGCCACCCCCTCCTCGTCCTCGGTCAGCACCACGGATTTGACGTTGACCTCGTCCGAGATCAGATCTACGTACGCCGCCAGGCGGGCCGCGCCAGGCGCCACCACCGTCAGGCGGCCGAGGGGGAGTCGGGCCCGGAGGCCGTTGGCCTTGCGGATGGAGTGGGCCGCCGAGCACACCTCACGGACCCGATCCATGTCCGCCACCAGGTTGCCGTCGGCGGGGAGCACCGACGCGGCCGGCCAGTCGGCCAGGTGCACCGAGGCGCCGTCCGCACCGAGCCCTGTCAAGCCCTGCCACACCGCTTCGGTGACGAGGGGGAGCAGGGGGGCGGCCACCCGGCAGGTCACCTCGAGCACCGTCGCCAGGGTGTCGAAGGCGTCCTGGGACCCGCCCACGTCGTCGCGGCCCGTGCCCCAGAACCGATCGCGGCTGCGGCGGATGTACCAGTTGGTGAGCACATCCAGGAAGGCCTCGATGGTCGCGCACGCGCCCGAGAGGTCGTACGCCTCCATGGCGTCGGTCACCTCTTCCACCAACTGGCGGGCCTTGGCGAGCAGGTACCGGTCGAGGGTGCCGGTGGCGTCGGTGCGCCCGAGTGCAGCCCGCCGGTCATCGGCGTTGGCGTACAAGCTGAAGAAGTACCAGGCGTTCCACAGGGGCAGCAGGGCCCGGCGGACAGCGTCGGTGATGCCCTTCTCGTCAGCAGTCATGTCCCCGCCCCGCAGGACGGGCGACGACATGAGGAACCAGCGCATGGCATCGGCCCCGTGGGTGGCGAACATGGCTTCCGGGTCGGGATAGTTGCGCAGACGCTTCGACATCTTCTTGCCGTCGTCGCCGAGGACGATGCCGTGGGTGAGGCAGGTCTTGAAGGCGGGCCGGTCGAACAGCGCCCCGGCCAGCACGTGCAGGTTGTAGAACCAGGCACGAGTCTGGCCGATGTACTCCACGATGAAATCACCGGGGAAGTGCTCGTCGAACCATTTCTGGTTCTCGAACGGGTAGTGCACCTGGGCGAACGGCATGGAGCCGGACTCGAACCAGCAGTCGAGGACATCGGTCACCCGCCGCATCGTCGACTGGCCGGTGGGGTCGTCCGGGTTGGGGCGGGTGAGCGCATCGATCGCCGGCCGGTGCAGGTCGGTGGGGCGGACCCCGAAGTCCTGCGCCAGCTCGTCGAGGCTGCCGTACACGTCGATGCGGGGGTATTGCGGATCGTCGCTTTTCCACACCGGGATCGGGGAGCCCCAGAACCGGTTGCGGGAGATCGACCAGTCCCGGGCGTTGGCCAGCCACTTACCAAAGGAGCCGTCGCGGACGTGCTCGGGCACCCAGTTGATCTCCTGGTTGTGGGCCAGCAGGCGGTCCTTGATCGCCGTCACCTTGACGAACCACGAGCTGACGGCGCGGTACACCAGCGGGGTGTCGGTCCGCCAACAGTGCGGGTAGGCGTGCACATACGAGTCCGAACGGACCAGCACGCCTTGCTGGCGCAGGGCCCGGATGACGGGCTGGTTGGCGTCGAAGACCTGCAGCCCCTCGAAGTCGGGGACCTCCGGGGTGAAGCGGCACCGGTCGTCGACGGGGCACACCACCGGAATGCCCACGGCGGCACAGGCGATCTGGTCGTCCTCTCCGAAGCCCGGCGCCAGGTGCACCACCCCGGTGCCCTCCTCCGTGGTCACGAACGACTCGGCGAGGACCACGAAGGCGTTCGGCGTATCAGCGAACCAGGGGAAAAGGGGTCGGTAGCGCCGGCCGACGAGGTCGCGCCCCGCGACGGTGCCGACCCGGGTGGCACCCTCGAGCTGCGTCTCGTAGTGACCGAGAATGGCCTCGCCCAACACGAACCGGGCGCCGTCGCGCTCGAACACCGCGTAGGCCACGTCGGGGCCGACCGCCAGCGCCAGATTGGACGGCAGCGTCCAGGGCGTGGTGGTCCACACCCAGAGGTCCACCGCCCCCGCGACCAGGTCCGGGCCCGAACCAGCCCGGGGATCCAACCGGAACGCCACCGTGACCGCCGGGTCCTGCCGGTCACGGTAGGCGTCGTCAACGCGGGTCTCGGAGTTGGAGAGCGGCGTCTCGCACTCCCAGCAGTAGGGCAGCACCCGATAGTCCTCGTACAGCAAGTCCTTGTCCCACAACTGCTTGAGCGCCCACATGACGCTCTCCATGTAGGACAGGTCCATCGTCTTGTAGTCGTCGGCGAAGTTGACCCAGCGGGCCTGGCGGGTTACGTAGCGCTCCCACTCCTTCGTGTAGCGCAGGACCGATGTGCGGCAGTGCTCATTGAAGCGGTCGATGCCATATTCAGTGATCGGCCCGCGGCCCGAGACGCCGAGCTCCTTCTCGGTCTCGGTCTCGGCGGGCAGCCCGTGACAGTCCCATCCGAAGCGCCGCTCGACGCGCTGGCCCCGCATGGTGCGGTATCGGGGCACCACGTCCTTGACGTATCCGGTTAAAAGGTGGCCGTAGTGCGGCAAGCCGTTGGCGAACGGCGGACCGTCGTAGAAGACGAACTCGTCCTCGGCCGGCCGGCTGTCGATTGACCGCTGGAACGTGCCGGCGGCTGCCCAGGCCGCCAGGATCTCTTCCTCCAATTGGGGGAAGCGAGGTGAACCCGGGACGTCGGGGTAGTAACCATCTGAGCCAGCGGGCATCCCCCCACGATACGGGGGAACAACCGCGGCCTTGGTGGCGTTTCGTCACTGACCGGAGCGAAAGTGCCCGTGGTAGGGTTCCTGGCTCCCCGGAGGACAACATGCTGAAAAAACGGACGACTCCCACCAACTCCAAGACCGCGGCCAAGGCACCGGTCAAAGCCGCCGCCAAGGCGCCGGCAAAGGCCAGTGGGACCACCAAGAGCGGAGCGAAGCCGGCGGCCGGCAAGGCCACCGCCCCGGCCAAGGCGGCCGAGGCCGCCAAGGTCGCGGCCGCAGCCAAAGTCAAGCCTCGCGGCGACCGCAAGGCCTTTCTGGCCGGTCAGCGCCAGCTTCTGCTGGACGAGCGGGCCAACTACATCCGCTCCGCCGAGGTGCTCAAGGCCCAAGCCGACTCGTTAGCCCTCGAACACGAGCCGGGAGACGTCCAGTTTGACGAGGAAGGCGGCGAGGGCGGCACCTCCAACGTCGACCGGGAGCTGGACCTGGTTCTGTCCGCGCAGGCCCGGGCCGCGGCCACCGAGATCGACCGGGCCCTGGCCAAGATCGAGGCCGGCACCTACGGCGACTGCGAGCAGTGCGGGCAGCCGATCCCCGATGCCCGACTCCAGGCCCTCCCGCAGGCCGCCTTGTGCGTCGCGTGCAAGAGCGGCGGATTGTCGTCACGGCGCTGAGCGTCACAACCCCACGAGCCAGCCGTCGGCTGCTGATACCGGCGGTAGCGGTGGTCGTCGTAGCCGCCGATCAAGTCAGCAAAACGTGGGCCCTGGATCATCTGCAGCGGTCGGACCGGCACGTCTTCGGGCCTCTGTGGTTGAGCTTGACGTTCAACAGCGGGGCCGCCTTCAGCCTGGGGCGCGGCGTCACGCCCGTGGTTGAGACGATCGTGGTGGTGCTGGTCGCCTGGCTGCTGGTGTTCAGCCGGAGAGCCAGCCGGGCGGCCACGGCCCCGCTGGCGCTGGGCCTGGGGCTGCTACTCGGCGGCGCGGCCGGGAATCTGGCCGACCGCCTCTTGCGCCACCATCACGGGGCAGTGATCGACTTCATCGCCGCGGCGCGGATCGGCACCCACGACTGGTGGCCGGTTTTCAACGTCGCCGATGCGGCCATCGTGATCGGAGTGGTGGTGCTGGTCGCCTCCTACTGGCGAGGCCGGGACCGCGGTCCCGCTCCCGCGGATGGCTGAGAACTGGCCGGGATGGCTGAGGACTGGCCCGGATGACTGAGGACTGGATGGTGCCCAGCGCCCTCGACGGCGAGCGCCTGGATCGAGCGGTGGCCCTGCTCACCGGGTTGAGCCGGCGCGACGTCAACGAGCTGATCGATGCCGGGCGGGTTGCCGTCGCCAAGCGGGTCATCGCTTTGCACAGCCGCCGGGTGCGAACCGGCGAGCGGTTGACGGTCGAGGGGGAGGTCGGCCCCGCCCGGCGGGCGGTGGTCGAGGCCGACGCCGCCGTCGACATCCCAGTGGTCTGGTCTGACGACCAGGTGGTAGTGGTGGACAAGCCGGCGGGGCTGGTCGTGCATCCAGGCGCGGGAAACCGCAGCGGCACGCTGGTGCACGGGCTGGTGGCCCGCTTTCCCGACCTGGCCGCCGTGGGCGAGCCTGATCGTCCCGGGATCGTGCACCGCCTCGACAAGGGCACTTCCGGCTTGCTGATGGTGGCCCGCACCGCCACCGCCCACGCCGCGCTGACCAGGCAGCTCGCGCACCGCCAGGTCGGGCGCGAGTACGTGGTCCTGGTCACCGGCACAGTCGCGGCGGACGCCGGGCTGATCGACGCCCCCCTCGGCCGCGCCGACCGCGACCCCACTCGCATCCGGGTCCAGGCCGGGGGCCGCCAGGCCCGGACCGGCTACCAGGTTGAGGCGCGCTACGACCAGCCCGAGTCGCTGACCCGGGTGCGCTGCCGGCTGGAGACGGGTCGCACCCATCAGATCCGGGTCCACCTGGCGTCGATCGGCCACCCCGTCGTCGGGGATGACCGCTACGCGGGCCGGGCGGCTGCCGGTTGGCGGCCGCTCCCGCCCGGACGCCCGTTCCTGCACGCTGCGGTACTGGCGTTCGATCACCCGGTCACCGGCGAGCGGATGTCTTTTTCCTCTCGGCTGCCGGAAGACCTTCGACAGGTCTTGGCTGAGGTCGCAGACACCTCTGCCCGGTAGGTCTATTGTGGGCCGCTTCACGAGGGTAGTTCTGCGAAGGAGAACGAATGACACCCGCAAGACCAGCTCGTATGAAGGTCATCGCCGTCGTCGGTATCGCGGCGATGGGCTTGGCCGCCTGCGGCTCGAGCAAGAAGGCCGCCACCTCGCCGCCGACGACGACTGGTAGCGGTGGGACGGGCTCGGGCACGACCCTCAAGCTCGGCTTCTTCGGGGCGCTCACCGGGGCCGACGCCCAGCTCGGCATCAACATCGAGGACGGCGAGAAGCTGGCGGTTAGCCAGTACAGCGCCACCAATCCCTCGGTAAAGGTCACCGTCGTTCCATTCGACAGTCAGGGCGATCCGGCGCAAGCCAACAACGGGGCCAATACCCTCATCAACGACAAGGTAGTGGCCGTGATCGGGCCCGCCTTCTCCGGTGAGTCCGCCGCCGCCGACCCCATCTTCGAGGCCGCCGGGATCCCCAATGTGAGCGCCTCGGCGACCAACGTGGCCCTGGCCTCGCACGGCTACAAGTACTTCCACCGGGTCCTGGCCGCCGATGATGCCCAGGGTGCCGGCGACGCCGACTATCTCGTCAAGACCCTCGGCGCCAAGACGGTGGCGGTCATCGACGACTCCAGCACCTATGGCGAGGGCCTGGCGACGGTGGTGCGGGCAACGCTCAAGACCAACGGTGGCACGGATGTGTTCGACGATCACATCGCGGCGACCGGTACCGACTACGGCGCCACCGTCAACAACATCGTCTCCAAGAAGCCGGCGGCAGTGTTCTTCGGCGGGTACTACGACGCGGCCGGCCGGCTGATCAACCAGCTGCGCGCCAAGGGCTACACCGGCAAGTTCATGTCCGGCGATGGATCCGAGGACGCCAAGTTCATCACCGACGCCGGCGGGGCGCCCGCGGCCGGGGCCTTCCTCAGCTGCGCCTGCGCCGACGCCACCAAGCTTCCCGCGGCCCAGGCCTTCGTGTCCGGCTACCGGGCAGCCTACGGCACCGCCCCCGCCATCTACTCGGGTGAGGCCTACGACGCCACCAACTTCGTGCTGGCGGCCATCAAGTCCGGGGGGGCCACCACGCCCTCGGCGATCAACACCTATCTGGCCAACAATAGCTACAGCGGGATCACCAAGACCATCAAGTTCTTGCCGAATGGCAACGTGAGCGGTGGGACGATCTACGTGTACGAGGTCCAGAACGGCCAGATCGTCCAGATTGGTACGACCAGTTAGCAAGGTGTGAGTCGGGGGCGGGGATTGGCGTTCCCGCTCCCGGACTCTTCGCGAAAGATCCGCCGGAGGACTGTTTGCACCTGCACAGTTTCATCACCCTGTTCTGGCCGTCCACGGTCGACGGGCTGGTACTCGGCAGCATCTACGCTCTTTTCGCGCTCGGCTACACCATGGTCTATGGCGTGCTGAAGCTGATCAACTTCGCCCACAGCGAAGTGTTCATGGTCGGCACCATGGCCGTGCTCGGGCTGCTCAACCTGCTCAACGTTCACAGCCCGCCTGGCGGGTTCCGGTTGATCGGAATCCTCCTCCTCTGCGTGGTGGTCGCCATGCTGGCGTCCGGCTCGGTGGCCCTGCTGCTGGAACGGATCGCCTACCGGCCCCTCCGGCGCCGGGGGGCCAGCCGCCTCGCCGCCCTGATCTCCGCCATCGGGGCGTCATTTGTCCTCCAGGAGATCTTCGGCATCTACTACACGCGCAATGCCGTCGAGCTGCCCAGCCTGCTGGGGCACGCGGTGGTCTTCAAGCTGGGCTCGGCCGAGGTCACGTCCGACGACCTGCTGGTCGTCATCACCGGCCTGGCGATGATGGTGCTCCTCGAGCGCCTGGTGGCCACCACCAAGTTCGGCCGGGGGATCCGCGCCGTGGCCCAGGATCCCGAGACGTCGACACTAATGGGCGTCAACCTCGATCGCATCATCGTGTACACGTTCCTCATCGGCGGCCTGATGGCCGGGGTGGCCGCCATGCTCTTCGACGTGCATTACCACCAGACGCAGTTCAACATCGGCCAGCTGCCCGGGCTGAAGGCCTTCACCGCCGCCGTCCTCGGGGGGATCGGCAACTTGCGTGGGGCGCTGCTCGGTGGGCTCGTCATCGGCCTGCTGGAGTTCTACGGGTCCAGCATCTTCGGCTCGCAGTGGCGTGACCCGACGGTCTTCGTGGTGCTGGTGCTGGTGCTGCTGTTCCGCCCGACCGGTCTGCTCGGCGAGTCGCTGACCCAGGCTCGGGCATGAGCGTTCCGGTCAGCGAGCTGCCGGGTCGGATGCTCGCCCGGGTCGGGCAGGCCCAGGTCCGGCTCAACACCCGGGCGGGGCGGCTGTGGGCGGCCCAGCCGTGGTGGGCGCGCACCCTGGCGGTGCTCGCCCTGTTCGCGGCGCTGGCCATCTTGTTGCCGACCTCGCCCGTGGCCCGGGTCATGGCGCCGCAGAGCGCCTGGTCGATCGTGCTGTCCGAGCAGATTGGGGTGTTCATCCTGCTGGCCATCGGGCTCAACGTCGTCGTCGGCCTGGCCGGGATGCTGGACCTCGGCTACGTGGCCTTCTACGCGGTGGGGGGTTACTCGCTGGCGCTGCTCACCACTCGCCAGCATTGGGACTTTTGGATCGTGCTGCCGATCGGCATCGCCGCCTCGGCGATCTCCGGACTGATCCTGGGCGCCCCCACCTTGCGGTTGCGGGGGGACTACCTGGCCATCGTGACCCTCGGGTTCGGGCAGATCATCTCCACCACGGCCAACAACCTCAATTTCGACGGCGGCCCCCAGGGCATCTCCGTCATCCCGCACCCCCCGTCGATCGATCACATCAAAGCCTTCTCGTACGGGTTCATCGACGGCAAGCCGTACTACTACCTGGTGCTGGCGGCCATCTTCCTGGCCGTCTTCCTGGCCCGCCGGCTGGAGCGCAGCCGGGTGGGTCGCGGCTGGATGGCGATCCGCGAGGACGAGGACGCCGCCGAGCTCATGGGGGTGCCGACCTACCGTTTCCGGCTGTGGTCGTTTGCCATCGGGGCCGCGGTGGGCGGGGCCGGCGGAGTATTCTTCGCCGCCCAGGCCAACCACATCGACCCCACCGTATTCAGCTACCAGGTGTCGATCCTGGTGGTGGCGGCGGTGGTGCTGGGCGGGTCCGGGAACCTGTTCGGCGTCATCCTGGGCGCCTTCGTGGTGGCCTGGCTGCCGGAGCGGTTCCGTGGTTTTGCCAACGACCGCATCCTGATCTTCGGCGCCGCCCTGGTGGTGATGATGATCTTCCGCCCCGAGGGGCTGTGGCCGTCGCGGCGGCGGCGAGCCGAGATGGGGGACGTCGGGTCCGGCGGCGGCATGAACGCGCCCCTGATCGCGCCTTCGGCCGAAGGCGACCAATGACCCCGCCGGCCCGTCTCGGCGGCCTGTTGGAACTGGAACGCCTCACGGTGCGCTTCGGGGGCGTGGTAGCCATCTCGGAGCTCGACCTGGCGATCCGCGAAGGCGAGATCTTCGGTCTCATCGGGCCCAACGGGGCCGGCAAGACCTCCACGTTCAACATCATCACTGGCGTGTACCAGCCCAGCGACGGGGTGGTGCGGTTCGACGGCCGGCCCCTGACCCGGCTCAAGCCCCACCAGATCACCCAATTCGGCATCGCCCGGACGTTCCAGAACATCCGCCTCTTTCCGGAGATGTCCGTCCTCGAGAACGTGATGGTAGGGGCCGACGCCCGCCACCACACCGGCATCACTGGTGCGCTGCTGGGCCTGCCCCGCCATCGCCGCGAGCAGCGGGAAGGCGAGGCGCTATCGAGATACCTGCTCGAGTTCATCGGCATCAGCGGCGCGGAACAGGAGGCGGCACGCAACCTGCCCTACGGCGACCAGCGCCGCCTGGAGATCGCCCGGGCTCTGGCCACCAAACCCCGGCTGCTGCTCCTCGACGAGCCGGCGGCCGGCATGAACCCGGCGGAGAAGCTGAGCCTGGCCGCCCTGGTGCGGTCGATCCGGGACACCGGCGTCACGGTGCTGCTGATCGAGCACGACATGGGCCTGGTGATGGCCATCAGCGACCGCATCGCGGTCCTCGACTTTGGCAAGAAGATCGCCGAGGGTCTGCCCGCCGAAGTGCGCCAATCGCCCGACGTGATCGAGGCCTACCTGGGCCGCCCGGCCGGCGCGGATGGGGCCGGCGATGCTTCTTGAAGTCGAGGAAGTGCACGTCTTCTACGGGCAGGTGGAGGCGCTCAAGGGGGTGACCCTCGGCGTCGACCGGGGGGAGATCGTGGCCCTGATCGGCGCCAACGGGGCGGGCAAGACCACCACCTTGAAGATGATCTCCGGAGTGCGCCCGGTCCGCCGGGGCCACGTGCGATTCGACGGCAAAGACATCACCAAGATGGCCGGGCACCGGCGAGTCTCGCTCGGCCTGTCCCAAGCACCTGAAGGACGCCGGATCTTCCCGGGCATGACGATCGTGGAGAACCTGGAGATGGGAGCCTACGACCGGCGCGGTCCCCTTGGTGCAGACTTCGAGCGGGTGTTCACGTTGTTCCCCCGCCTCGCGGAGCGCCGCAGCCAGATGGGCGGGACGCTGTCGGGCGGCGAGCAGCAGATGCTGGCCATCGGCCGGGCCTTGATGGCCCAGCCGCAGGTGTTGCTCCTCGACGAGCCGTCGATGGGGCTGGCTCCCATGCTGGTGAGCCAGATCTTCACCATCATCAAGGAGATCAACGAGCAGGGGACGACCGTCCTACTCGTCGAGCAGAACGCGGTGCAGGCCCTGTCGCTGGCGCACCGGGCCTACGTGCTGGAGTTGGGCCGGGTGGTCCGCGAAGCGCCGGCCCGCCAGCTGCTCGACGACCCCTCGGTTCGCGAGGCCTATTTGGGCACGGTGGAGTAGGGGCGGCGGGTGGCGCGGCGCGCCGGGAGGTCCACCGGGGGGCGGGTGCTAGGGGCGGGTTCCTAGGCTCACGAAGCCCGGGCCGCCGATCCAGTCGGTCCGCACCACCTGCCCGGTGTACGGGGCGTTGACCATGTGGTGGCCACCGATGTACATGGCCACGTGGTAGATGCTCGACGGCTGCGCCGGGTTGTCCGCCCAGAACACCAGGTCGCCCATGCGCAATTGGGCGATGCCGGCGTGAGTCCCGAAGTCGTACTGGTCGGCCGCGACGCGCGGAATGTCCACCCCGGCGGCTTCCCACGCCCGCATGACCAGACCGGAGCAGTCGAAGCTGGCAGGTCCGCTGCCGCCCCATTGGTAGGGCTTGCCGAGCTGGGCCATCGCCCACTCCATCGCGGCGTCGCCGGCGGTCAGGACTGTGTGCAGCAGGGCGAAGGTGGGGACGCTCTGGGTGCTCGCCGACCCGAACGGATAGACGTCGCCGTCGTGGGCGATCTCCCAGTACCCGGCGCCGTTGCGGGCCGTCACCAGCCGAGCGACCGGTTGCCCGAGGGCGGACCGGGCCAGCGATCCGTACAGGTGGGCGGTGCCGAAGGTGAACACGCCGCCATCGGCCGCCACCATCCAGTAGCCGTGGCCGTCGGGGGTGGGCGTCATGCCGACAATCGGTTGGCTGAGGTGGAGGTTGCCGGTGGAGCCGTAGAAGTGGGCGTCGCCGAAGGTGAACACGCCGCCGTCGCCGGCGAAGAGCCAGTAGCCGTGGCCGTCAGGGGTGGCGGCCATGCCGATAACCGGCCGGTTGAGGCGGAGGTTGCCGGTGGAGCCGTAGAAGTGGGCGTCGCCGAAGGAGAAGATCCCGCCGTCGCCGGCGACCAGCCAGTAGCCGTGGCTGTCGGGGGTCAAGGTGGTGCCGACGATCTGGGCGTTCAGCCGGGCGCCGGCCATGGACCCGTAGTTGGGCGCTCCGTTGAACGGCCACACTGCGCCGCTCGGGCTGGCCAGGTAGTAGGGGGAGCCGTAGAGGGGAGCGGGGGTGGCTGCGGCGGGGGTGGCCGGCGCGGCTTGGGCCGCAGTGGCCGGGGTGGCCACCAGGCCGGACAGGGCTGCGACGGCCGACACGGTCGCAACCGCCGGCACCCGGCGCCACCTGGGTGCACCCGCGTCGATCGACTGCCTCCACCACATGGTTGTCTGATCGACACGCGCCGCCGGTCGCTTGAGGTCGGCGGAGTGGGCCGGCCGCAACACTTTGCAACACGCGCCCGCCGGGCCACTCGACCAGTTGTCGCAGTGGGGCCGCGATACCGCCACAACGTCACCTGACACCCTCAAACCGGGTGGGCGGGTGTGACGCAGCGGCGCGGGGTTGCCCACGAGGCCCCACGACGCCCTCGTGCGCCGGCCCCCGCCGGCCCGCGAGTAGCCTTGACATGTGACTAAACAGTCACCTATCCTTGTAGGCGTGGACGCGGTGTTCAGGGCCCTGGCTGACCCGACTCGGCGCAGCCTGCTCGACGAACTGTTCCGACAGGACGGGCAGACGTTGCACGCGCTGGAGGAACGCTTCTCGATGTCACGCTTCGGGGTGATGAAGCACCTGAAGCAACTCGAGGAGGCGGGCTTGGTGATCACCAAGCGGCACGGTCGCGAGAAGCTCCACTACCTGAACCCGGTCCCGATCCGGCTCGTCCACGACCGGTGGGTGAGCAAGTACGCCGAGCCTTGGACCGCGGCACTCAGCGGCCTCAAACAACGACTGGAGACTCCCATGGAGAAGGTTTTCGAGATCTACATCCGCACTACGCCGGAGCGCCTCTGGGAGGCCATCACCGACGGGGACATCCGTAGCAAGTACAACTTCGGGGCCCGGGTGGATTCCGATTGGACGCCCGGTGCCCGCTTCGAGATGGGCCACCCCAACGCGCCGGGGCTATTGGGCGAAGGCGAGATCCTCGAGGTCGACCCGCCCCGCCGGCTGGTGCAGAGCATGGTCGCGCTCTGGAGCGATGACGTGAAGAGCGAGGGCACCTCGCGGGTCACCTGGGAGATCGAACCGGTTGGTGACTCCTGCCGGTTGCTCCTCACCCACGACCAGATGCGAGAGGGTGCCAACCCGGAGATCTACGGGGGCTGGCCGATGATCCTCTCCGGCCTCAAGACCTGGCTGGAGACGGGACAACTGCTCACCACACCCGGGTCGCTCATGTATGCCAACCAGACGCCGGCGTGATCACGACGACCCGCGTCGCGGCGCCCAGGCGCCACTAGGTCAAGCGCACCAAGGCATTGACGGCCGCCGCGGCAACCGGGCTGCCGCCACGGCGGCCGGTGTTGGTGATGGCGATGGACCGCAAGGGCGATGCCCACAGCGCGGCCTTGGCGTCGGCGGCGCCGACATAGCCCACGGGTACGCCGATCACCGCGGCCGGCCGTACCTGCCCAGCGGCGACCAAGCTCAGGAGCCGCTCGAGGGCGGTGGGCGCGTTGCCGATGACCCAAACCGCCCCGTCGGGGTGGGCCCGGGCGGCGACCTCGAATGCCGCGGCGGCGCGCGTGTCGCCCGGTGGGGCGACGGGCACCTGGTCCAAGAAGCACCGCGCCGTGGCCACGGCCGGGATGCCGGCCAGCACCATGCGGGCGTCGCACACGACGGGCGCGCCGGCCCGCAGCGCAGCCGCACCGGCGTCGACAGCGCGATCACCGAGGCGCGCCGTCGCAGCAAATGACTCGTCCGCGGTGGCGTGGATCATGCGGGCTACCACATCCCGGGGTCCGGGCGGCCAGGCCGACAGATCGACCTGCTCCGCCATGATCCGGTAGGACTCGACCTCGATGGGGTGAACCTGGTTGCCGGTCACCGGTCACGGCCGCCAATGGTGCCAACCATCGAGATGACATCGACCGGGCACACTTCGACGCAGGCCAGACAGTCGGTGCAGCGTTCGTCGTCGACCGCCGGCCGGCCCGGCGCCGGCGCCAGGGCCCCGGTCGGACAGGTGGTGAGGCAGGCGCCGCACGCCGTGCAGCCGGCGCCGATCCGAACCGTCATGACCCGGTCCGGTAGCCGCGGGGCGTCACCATGCGCGCCCCGATCCAGCGGGTCGAGTTGGCGCCCACCACGACCAGCGACAGCATCCCCACTTCGGCCGGATCGAGGTCGGCCAGGGTGGTCCGGACCACCCGCTGGCCCGGCCGGCCGATATCGGTCAGCACGGCCGCCGGCGTGGAGGGGGGCCGGTGGGCGCCGAGGATGTTCAACGCCGCCGCCAACTGGATGGCCCGTCGCGCCGAGCGGGGGTTGTAGAGCGACACCACGAAGTCGCCGGCCGCGGCCGCCTCGAGGCGGCGCACGATCACGTCCCAGGGTGTCAACAGATCGGACAACGACACCGCGGCGTGGTCATGACCGAGCGGAGCCCCCAGGATGGCGGCGGCGCCGAGGGCGGCCGTGACACCCGGGACGACGGTGACGGGCGGGTCGCCGGCCTCGGGCGCCAGTTCGCACACCAGCGACGCCATGGCGTAGACGCCGGCGTCACCCGAGCAGACCAGGGCCACTTGTTGACCACCCGCGGCGCGGCTGAGCGCGTCCCGGCACCTGTCCCCTTCGGCGCCGATGGGGGAGCGCACCACCACTTGCCCGGCTCGGAGCAGGTCGCCGGCGAGGTCGACGTACGGCCCGTAACCGATGATCGTGCCGGCCTGCCGGATCGCGGTGGCGGCGGCCGGGGTGCGCCACGCCGGGTCGCCCGGGCCCAGGCCGACCACCGCCAGATGACCGGCGGGCCGGGCCCGACGGGCCACGGCGACGGTGGAGTCGCGGGTGGCGCTCACCTGCTTGACCGCGATGAGGGCCGCCTCCCGGCCGCCGGCGAGCAGGGCCGCGGCCTCAGCGACCGAAGCGGTGCCCACGCTGGTGGCCACCACCTGGCTGGGATTCGGCACAGCCACCGCGGCCAGGGCCGGGGCCGGAAAGGTGCGCAGCGGCACGGAGAATCGTTGTGCCAAGGCCACGACGGCCGGCTCGGTGGCTTTCAGGTCCAGGGTGGCCACCGCCACCACGGCCGACCGGTCGACCCCGGCCCCGGCCAGGGCGGCTGTCGCCAACACCCATAGGGCCTTGGCATCGGCGCCGGAGCTGGCCCCGACACCGAGGACGATGGCCGCCGGCCGCAGCAGGACCTCGCCTACGGCGGCGGGGCGGGCCGCAGCCGATACCACGACCGCACCACCGTCGCCCTGATGCGGGAGATCGGCCAGGGCGGCGGGAAGGGGCCAGGCGGCGAACTCCGGGTCGGCGCGGACCGATGGTGCGGCGCCATCCAGCCACCGGCGGGTCACGCCGGCCACGTCGCCATCGGCGTGGAAGCCGGGCAGGTCGTCCAACCCCGGCAGGCCGGCGCCGTCGGTGGCCGTGGTGATTACGGGCTGACCGCCGAGCAACGACGCCACCTCCCGCGCCAGGGCATTGGCCCCGCCCGCGTGCCCGCCAGCGAGGGCTACGGCAAAACGACCGCCGTCATCCACGCACACCACCGCCGGATCCCGGCGTTTGTCGTCGAGAAGGGGAGCGACGGCCCGCACCGCCATCCCGACCGCGCCGACCACAACCAGGCCGTCGAGCTCCGGCCAGGCCGACCGAACACTGGCAAGCAAGGGACCTGATCGGTGCTCGTAGGGCAGACAGCGGGCAATCTCGGCTCCGGCGGCGGTGACCGAGCAACACACCACCCGGTTCACGCCTCCGGCCCCCAGCACATGAAGACCGGGTTATCGGCGGCCAGTCGCAGCCCCGGCCCGGGGCCGATCGGAACCCCCCGGCTGACCGCCACCTGGACCAGGTTCCCAAGCCGGGCACCGGCCGCGGCGGCCCGATCGACGGCCGCGTAGGTGGCGACGACAGTGCCGCCTGGTCGCAGGCGGGCCATCGCCACGTCAAGGGCGGCCAGCCCGCCGCCGCCCACGAAAACCCGGTCCGGATCCGGCAGCTCGTCGAGGGCAGCGGGGGCCTCCCCTGCGACCACCACCGCACCGGTCGTCGCCAAGTTGGTGCGCAGCCGCTCGACGTCGTCGGGATGCCGTTCCACCGCAAACACCCGCAGGCCCGGTGCCAGCCGGGCGCACTCGGCGGCGACCGAACCCGAGCCGGCACCGATGTCCCACAGCACGCCGGCCGCGGGCAGGCGCAGCTTCCCGAGGGCTATGGCCCGCACCTCGGCCTTGGTGATCATCCCGTCCCGGTGCTGGTACGTCTCGTCGGGCCGGCCCCAGGCCCAGCCCCGTTCGTCGGCGCCGCCATCGGGTGTCACGCACAGGACCACCGACAGAGGGTCGAACTCGCCGGCGGCCAGGCCGGCCACGTCGCCGGTCCAAACGGATTCGGCCGCCTCGCCGAGCGCGCTGGCCACCGCCACGTCGCGGACGACAACGCCCCGCTCGCTGAGGCGCTGGCCCAACCGTTGCGGGGGATGCTCGGGCGAGGTCAGGACGGCTACCTTCCGATAGGCCAGAACGGCGTCGACGGCCGGATCGAGCGGCCGACCATGCGCTGACACCACCGTGGCGTCGTCCCACGCCTGGCCGGCCCGAGCGAACGCCAGCGCCACCGACGAGGGCGCGGGATGGACCGTGAGCCCGCCCGAGCCGAACCGGCCCCGGGCCAGGCGGACCAGTCCGAAGAAGCCGGGGTCGCCGGAGACCACCAGGCACACCCTTTCACCGTGGTCACGATCGGTCGCGGCCCGTTCCAGGGTGGCGCCGAGGGAGCCCGTCAGCGTCACGTGCTGGCCGGGCAGGTCCGTAGGTAGGGCAGATAGGTGGCGGGGCGCGCCGATGAGGACGGTGGCGGCGTACAGCGCCTGGCCGGCGGCGGCACCGAACCATTCGCCGCCGTGCACGCCGACGAGGACCACCGGCGGCGGTTCAGCCACGGGCGATCACCTGCTCCCCTTCGAAGTCGACCATCACCACGTCGACGGAGAGGGCCCCCTCGACGAACGACGAGCAGGCCGCCCCGGCCCGCCGGCACAGCTCGCAGAGGGGTTCGGGCCGGCCGGCCGCCAGGCAGGTTTCGGTGAAATGGCGGGCGGTGGCGGTGGCGGCGGCGGCCTCGATCACCTCGGGCCCGGCGCGGGTCGCCCGAGCCACCTCGGCGAGCAACTGGCCGTCAACCCGGGAACGCCGGTAGTGGGTCATCATGGTGCCGGCGGCCAGCTTGGTGATCTTGCCCGCCATCCCGACGAAGGTCACCCGCGCCAGGCCGGCGGTGGCCGCCCGCCGTAGGGCGATCCCCGTGAAGTCGCCGACTTCGACGAAACACACCGGGGGTAGTTCGGGGAACAGCCGCTGCGCGGCCGCGTCGGTGCGCCCGCCGGTGGACAGCACTAAGTGAGCTCGGCGCTGGGCGGCGGCGACCGTGACCTGCTGCACCACGCTGGCCCGCCACGATGCCGTCGAGAAGGGCCGCACGATTCCGGTGGTCCCGAGGATGGAGATGCCGCCCACGATGCCCAGCCGGGCGTTGGAGGTCTTGGCCGCCATGGCCTCGCCGCCGGCGACGGACACCGTCAGCGCCACCGGGCGGTCCGTGACCTCGGCCACTGCCGCGCGGATCATCCGGGCCGGGACCGGGTTGATGGCCGGGGCGCCGACGGGGAGACCCAACCCCGGCAGGGTGATGGTCCCGACCCCCGGGCCGGCGTGCAACTCGACTGTGCCGACGGGACGGGCGTCGGGCAACCAGGTGGCCGTGACCGTCAGGTGGGCCTTGTCGGTGACGTCCGGGTCATCGCCGGCGTCTTTGACGACGGCAGCCCGCCCGGGGTGGGCGGGATCGATGTCGGCCACCGCAAAACTCACCCGTTGCCCCCGCGGCAAGCGCACCTCCACCTCTGCGGGGGAGGCGCCGGACAGGAGCCCGATCACCGCGGCCTTGGCGGCGGCTGACGTGCACGTGCCGGTCGTCCAGCCGGTGCGCAACCCTTTGGCGCGGGCCACCTCGGGGGCAAGGGGCGGCTCGTGGGGCTCGGCGGTCACCGCCGCCGCGCCGACGGGCGCCCGGCCGTCGAGTCGGCCTGCGACCGCAGGCGGTAGGCGGTGCTGTGCGCGGGCGCGTACAGGTGGGAGCGGCGGGCGACGGCGCCGTCGGCGAGGGCGTCGCCGACCAGGACCAGCACGGTGAGGGTGGTGCCCGTGGCCCGGAGGGCCGCGGCCAGGTCGCCGACGGTCGTGCGCACCATGCGCTCGTCGGGCCAGGTGGCCCGGATCACGATGGCCGCCGGCGTGCCTGGGTGGTACGCCGAGCCGGGCGCGAGCAGCTCGGCTGCCAGTTCGTCCGGGCGGGCCGCGGAGAGGAAGACCGCCATGGTGGCCCCGTGGACGGCGAAGGCGGCGATCGACTCGCCGGCCGGCATGGACGCCCGGGTCCGTCCGGCCAGGCGGGTCAGCACCACGCTCTGGGCGACCCCCGGTTGGGTGAGCTCCCGGCCCAGCCGGGCCGCCGCCGCGGCCAGCGAGCTGACCCCGGGGACGATCTCCCAGGACCGCTCCTGGGTCAGGCACCAGTCGATCTGTTCGCCTATGGCGCCGTACACGCTGGGATCGCCGGAATGGAGCCGCACGATCGGCGTGGGATCTGGATGGGTGGCGTACACCGCCACCACGTCCTCGAGGGTCATGGTGGCCGAATCGTGGACGGCGATGTCCGGGCGGCAGTGCTGTAGGAGGGCTTCGGGTACCAGGGAGGAGGCCCAGACGACGACGTCAGCCTGCGCCAGCCGGGCCGCGCCGCGGAGGGTGATCAGGTCGGGGGCGCCCGGCCCGGCGCCGACGAAGGAGATCATCGGGTCCGCCGGTCCGTCGCCGGGACGATGACGGTGGCCAGGTAAGACGCCGGGCCCCCTGCCGCCAGATCTTCGAGTGCCCCCACCCGCTCGCCGGGCATGCCAATCAACTCGCCGGCCACCGCCCCTTTGGCCCGACCGGATGCGGCCGCCTGGCCGGCGATCTCCGGCAGCCGACGGCCGCCCTTGTACATCACCAGAGTGGCGGCCCGGTCGTCCAGGTCCGCGCCAAGCTCCTCTCCGTCGAGGGCGGTGCGGATGGTGAGGCGGGTGCGCTCGTCCGCGATGACCGTCCCGGTCCGGGCCGCGAGGGCCTGGAAGGCCATGATCCCGGGGATCTGGACCACGGTGGCGGCCGGACGAAGCTTGCGGACACGCTCGGCGACCGACGAGAAGGTGGAGTAGGTGAGCGGGTCGCCGAGAGTGATCCAGGCCACCTCCTGGCCAGCCTCGAGGTAGCGGGCGACGGCCCGCGCCGCCCCGTCCACCGACCGGTTGCGCGCCGAACGGGAAGGGGCCATGGCGAAGGCGACGCGCTCGACTGTGACGCCCGGGACGGCTTGGCGCACAATGGCCTCGGCCCGGCCCACCGCGTCGACGGCGGTTGTCGGCGCCAGTACACGATCGGCCCGATGCAGGGCGGCGACGGCTCGCAGGGTGAGGAGGTCGGGGGCGCCGGGACCGACGCCAACGCCGACCAGCCGGCCGGCGATGGGCGGGTCCGAGCCGGGCCGGCGCTCGTCATTGGTCGGCGCGGCTAGAGCGGCGGCGATGGCGTCCCGGATGATCTCGGCCTCGGATCGCCCCGTCCGCGCCGCGTGGGCAGCCAGGCCGGCCTTGATCCGGTCGGTGAGGTAGACGCTCGTCTTGCGCATCGAACCCAGCCTAGGCCGAACGTAGGGTACGACGTAGGGCGCAGGTGGCTGCGAACGCCGCCACTGCTCGGGGGTCGCCACCCGGGTGGTGGTGGAGATAGGTGGCGAGCAGACTCTCGGTGGCCCAGCCATCGGTTCGCTGGCCCCACCGACTTCGCAGCCGGAGGGCGTCACCGGCCGGGGTCATGGTGGAGTAGTGGAACTCATGACCGCGCATGGTCGTGCCGGCCGGGCCGATAGGGGACGGCACGGTGCCGACGGCGTGACGGTAACCAAGGGTCAGACGGTCGGTCATGGTGCCATGCGCCGGCAGGACGCCAGCCATGGGCCGCCCGTCCAGGGTGGCCCCCAGCAGGAGGAGGCCGCCGCACTCAGCCCAGGTCGGCAGGCCGGCTTCGACCTGTCGGTGGACATCATCGAGCAGAGGGCGGTTGGCGGCCAGTTGCGACCCGTGGACTTCGGGGAAGCCGCCGCCAACCAGCAGCCCGTCGATCCCCTCCGGTAGGGCGGCGGAGTGGAGCGGGTCGAAGGGCACGATCTGCGCCCCGGCCGCCACCAGGGCTTCCAGGGTGTCGGTGTAGGTGAAGGTAAAGGCGGCGCCCCCGGCTACCCCCACGCTGATGGCCGGGCCAGGCGGTGGCAGGGCGACCGGGCCAGCGGGCAGTTCGGGCGCCGATCGGGCCAGGGCCACGACTGCCTCCAGATCGACGTGAGCCTTGACAACCTCCGCCAGGCGCTTGAGGGCGCCGCCCACCCGGGTCGGTTCTTCGGCGACCGGGACCAGCCCCAGGTGGCGGTCCCGCCAACGTAGGGCGTCGTCGCGCGGGAGGGCCCCCAGGACCGTCACCTGCGTCGACGCCAGGGCCTCCCGCAGCATGGCCTCGTGGCCCGGGGAGCCGACCTGGTTGAGGATGACCCCCGCGACCCGGACCTCCGGCTGGAAGGTGGCGTAGCCGTGCACCAGGGCGGCCACCGAGCCGGACATCGCCGAGGCGTCCACCACCAGCACCACCGGGGTGTCGAGGAGCCGGGCCACGTCCGCGGTCGACGACGCCGTCGCGTCGCTGGCTCCGTCGAACAGGCCCATCACCCCTTCCATCACCAGCAGGCCGCCGCCCGTCGAGGCGCGCCCCGCCAGCGGGAGCAGGGCCTCCGGCCCGCACATCCAGGCGTCCAGATTGCGCGGCGGTCGTCCCGAGGCCAGGGCGTGGTAGCCCGGGTCGATGAAGTCCGGGCCGACCTTGGCCGCCGTCGGGCGATGACCCGCGTGGCGCAGGGCGGCGATCAGCCCGGTGGCGACCGTCGTCTTCCCCACCCCCGAGTGGGTGCCGGCCACCACCAGGCGGGGTCCGAGGGCGGCGGCGGGCACGCGATCAGGCTGCCAGGCCAGTTGGGGATGGGGCGAGTCGGTTAGCTTGGTCGGGCGATGGCGCTCGCAGAAGGCATCCCGATCCGGCGTCTGGTCCGGTCACGGCGTCGCCCGCCGGCCTCTGCGGAGGGCCTGCTGCTCGTGGGCCACGGATCGCGCTGCGGCCGCAGCGCCATGGAGATGCAGGCGCTGGCGGAACGGGTGGGGTCGGCCCTGCCGGGCGTCGCGGTCGAAGTCGGGTATCTGGAGATGACCGACCCGCCCGCCGGCCGCGTGATCGACCGCCTCGTCGAGGCCGGGTGCCGTCGGGTGGTGGTCCTGCCGTTGGTGTTGCTCGGTGCCGGCCATGCCAAGAGCGACGTTCCGGCCATCGTGGTGGAGGCGCGGCTCCGCCATCCGGGCGTGGAGTTCCCGTTCGGCCGGCCCCTCGGCGTCACCCGGTCGCCGGTGGAGTTGCTCGGCAAGGCCGTGGTGGCGGCCGGCGGGATGGGCCTGCCGCTGCTCGTGGTGGCCCGGGGGACTTCTGACCCCGACGCCAACGCCGAGGCCTACAAGGCCGCCCGCCTGGTGGCCGAATGGACCGGGGCGCCGTTCGTGCACGTTGGTTTCAGCGGGGTGACCGGCCCGTCGATTCCCGAGGCCGCGGAGGTGTTCGACCGGCTCGGCCACCGCCGCATGGCGGTCGTGTGGTGGTACCTCTGCCACGGTCGCCTGGTCGAACAAGGCCGCGGCGAACTGGATCGCTTCGCCCGGGAGTCCGGCGTCGAGGTCGTCGACGCCGGCCATCTCGGCGCCCATCCGGCGCTGGTACCGCTGGTGCTGGAGCGCTACCGCGAGGCGGGCGCCGGTGACGTCGTCGCCAACTGCGACACCTGTGCCTACCGGGCGCCGTGGCCGGGCCGGGAGGAGCGGGTGGGCCAGGCCATCGGCGTCGGCCACTCGCACCTGGCAGTGGAGCACCGGCACGGCCACTGAGGCGGGCCGAGACGGGGCCTAGCGGCGTTTCCGGAAGACGACGACCGGGCAGTGGGCGTAAGTGACGCAATGTTCACTTACCGATCCCAGCAGCATTCCCACGAACTCGCCGTGACCGCGGCTGCCCACGACGAGCAGGTCCGCCGACCGCGACGCCTCGACCAGCACCGGCGCGGGGTGGCCCTCCAGTAGCCGGGGGGTGATACCCACCTCGGGGTGGGTCTTGCGGATTCCGTCGATGGCCTCACCGAGCAGTTTCCGGGCTTCCTCCGCGGGGCTGTAGTCCGGCGGCAGCGGCACGGCCCATCCGTACGCTGTCGGCCAGTCCCACGTCATGATCACTTCCAGCCTGGACCGGGTGAACTCCGACTGGGTGGCGGCCCACGCCAAGGCCTCGAGCGACGAGTCCGACCCGTCGACACCAGCGATGATCGTTCGGGTCGATCCTGCCTCGGTACTGGTCAACGCGTTCCTCCTGAGCCTTTTCGCCGCCGAGGCAGCCTAATGGGGACGTTCAGACCGCCGCGCCGGAGCAATCGGCAGGGCCGGACGCGGATAGGGTGGCTAGCGGAGCACCATGACCAAACAGGCTCTTCCGCCACCGCCGGGCGATCGGCCCACCCCGAGCGCACCTCCGCCGCCGCCTGCCTGGCGGCACTGGTTGTGGCCGGTCGCGCTGGGGTTGTCTCTACTGTTGTGGCTCTTCCTGCCGGCGTTGCACGTCTCCAGCGTGCCGACCGACAACCTCAACTACACCCAGTTCCTGACCGCGGTAAACGCCCACCAGGTCAAGAGCGTCACCATCCATTCCAACGGCACCGCGTCCGGGGCCCTGACCACCGGGCACAACTACGACACCGTCATCCCGATCCAACTCGCCGGTTCATCGCTCCTGGACCGCCTCCAGGCCGCCAACGTGTCGATCGTGGCCGCCTCGCCGAGCAGCTCGTTCGGCTCCGTGGTCCTCTCGTGGCTGATCCTGCTCGTCCCCCTCCTGTTGCTCGGCTGGCTGTGGGTGCGGATGTCAAGGCGGGGCGGCGGCGCCCTTCAAGGGGTGTTGAACGTCGGCAAGTCGCGCGCCAAGGTCTTCGACGCCGAGCGACCGGACACCACCTTCGCGGACGTCGCCGGCTATGAGGGCGCCAAGGCCGAGATCGCCGAGGTCGTCGACTTCCTGCGCGAGCCGGAGCGCTACCGCCGGGCCGGGGCGACCGCGCCTCGCGGTGTCCTGATGGTCGGGCCGCCCGGGACTGGCAAGACATTGCTGGCGCGGGCCGTCGCCGGCGAGGCCCGGGTCCCGTTCTTCTCGGTGGCCGGCTCCAGCTTCGTGGAGATGTTCGTAGGAGTCGGGGCCGCTCGGGTCCGAGATCTGTTCGCGGAGGCCCGCAAGCGGGCCCCGGCCATCGTGTTCATCGACGAGGTGGACGCCATCGGCGGCCGGCGAGCGGGTTCGGGCGCAGTCGTTTCCAACGACGAACGCGAGCAGACCCTCAATCAGTTGCTCTCGGAGATGGACGGATTCGACCCCGCCATGGGCATCGTGGTCCTGGCTGCCACCAACCGTCCGGAAGTACTCGATCCGGCATTGCTACGCCCGGGCCGCTTCGACCGCCAGGTCACCATCCCGTTGCCGACCCTCGCTGAGCGGGCCGCCATCCTGGCGGTGCACTGCCGCGACAAGCGCCTCGATGCCGACGTCGACCTG
>DASXZS010000071.1:0-6189 GCA_036501785.1 Acidimicrobiales bacterium
GCCGAGTCCGAGCCGATGCCTCCAGCCGGGAGGATCAGCACGTTGACCACATTGGTCTGCAGCAGCCGGGCCGGCCCGGCCGCGGTCTGCACTGGGGTAGTGGCAGCATCCAGAGCCCGGGAATCCACCCCGAGATCGACCTGGTCCGCTTTGACGACGCCGGCCCACGACGCCCCGAAGGTCGAGACCCGCCGGTCCGGGGAGCCGGTGTGATCCGCCCGCGAACCCACGGCCGGCACCTGGGCCGTCTTCGTCACCTGGCTGGTGCCCGTCGGGGCCCGGAACTCAGAGGCGCCGACGGCGTGGAAGCTCACCTGGGTGTATCCCAGGGACAGCGCCGGGCTCTTGAGTCCCTTGGCGAACACCTGAACCCGCAGGGGCAGGCCGTTGGCGGCGTCCACGGCCAGGCTCACCCGGCTGATCGTGGAGGTCGCCGCCCCCGCGCTCCCCGGGGCCGGGGCGAGGGTCAGGACATAGGCCGGGTGATGGGCGACGTCGACCGGCGGGCTCACAGTCACGGCCGTGGACGGCGACAGGGTGGAGAGGATGCGGGTGGCGACCTGGTCGGGCGTCAGGGGCGCACCGCCTGCGGGGGCCGCCGCCTTCTGGTCCGCCGAGTCGGAGCCGGATGCGGATCGGCTGGACCCGGGGTGACCGGACTGGGCCGGCGCCACCCACCGGGTCACCTGGTCGGTGTCGCTGTCGTAGCTCCACACCTGGTTGCCGTTGTGGACGATGTCCAACTCACCGAGGGTGCGGGGAAGGGCTAGCCGCTGCTCGTCGGTCCCGCTGTCCCACACTTCGATCTGGTGGTTGCCGGACAGGAGGCTGGTCGGGTCGAACCCGGATCCGCTCGACGCCAACCCCAACGAACCCAGATCCGGCAAGCCCAGGTTGGCCGACCACTCCACTACCCCGCTCAAGCCCGGCACCTGGGCTTGCTGGACTTTGACCAGCAGGTCGTGCGCCGAGATGGCCGGCAGAGAAGGAGGGGCTGCGGCGGCCGACAAGGTCGGGATCCAGGCCACTAAGCCGAAGATGCCGGCGATGGCGAACGGGGTGAGCAGGCGCCAGCGGCGGGAGGAACGCGCCATATCGGTCACCCTACGTCCGGTTGGGGCCGAGGCGGGCGCGCCCCCCTAGCGGGCCCGCACCAACTGGAGGGCCTCGCCCGCCGGCAGCTCGTCCCGGACCCGCTGGTGCCAGGCCCGGGCCGCGTCGAGGCTCACCGTCCCCGGCCCCTCCACCCGGGCGCCAGCGGTCATCACCCGCGACTGCAGCGGCCGGCCGCCATCGGGGCCGGCCTCGGGTGACGTGGCCACCACTTCCTCGGCCCGGCCCGCGACCCGCCACGCCCACTTCCGCCCGCCGAAGGTGGCCTTTCCGGGCGACCGCTTGGCCACCGGCCGTCCTCCGACCGCCACCAGCTTGTAGATGAGGCCGGCGGTCGGCGCGCCCAGCCCCGTGACCACGCTGGTGCCCGCGCCGTAGCCGTCGACCGGCGCCGCGCCCAAGGCCCGGATGGCCCGGTCGTCGAGGTCGCCGGTGACGATGACCCGGGTCCGGGAGGCGCCCAGTTCGTCCAGCAGCTCCCGGGCCCGGCGGGCCATGACGCCCAGGTCGCCGGAGTCCACCCGGATGGCCGTCAGCTCGGGGCCGGCGGCCTCGACCGCCCGCCGGATGCCGTCCTCCATGTCGTAGGTGTCCACCAGAAAGGTGGAGTCGGGTCCAAACGCCTTGACCTGAGCGGCGAAGGCCGCCCCCTCGTCGGCGAACGACAGCACGAAGGCGTGCGCCACCGTCCCCGCGGTGGGCACCCCGTAACGCCGGCCGGCCTCCAGGTTGGAGGTGGAGTCCAGCCCCCCGATGTAGGCGGCCCGAGCCGCGGCGACAGCCGCCCAGGCGTCGGTCCGCCGGCTGCCCATCTCGATGACGGGCCGGCCCGCGGCCGCCCGGGCGATCAACGACGCGGCCGCCGCCACCGCCGAATCGTGGTTGAGGATCGACAGCACCAGGGTCTCCAGCAGGACGGCCTGCCCGAAGGGCGCCTCCACGGTGAGCACCGGCGACCCGCCGGTATACAGCTCGCCTTCCGCGTAGGCGTCGACGTCGCCGGCGAACTCGAAGGCGGCCAGCCACTCCAGGGCCGCGGGCGTCACCACCCCGGGCTCGCCCAGCCAGGCCAGCTCCTCAGGGCCGAACCGGAACGCCTCGATGGCGTCCAGGAGCCGCCCCAGCCCGGCGAACACGCCCATCTGCCGCCCGGCCGGCAACCCCCGGGTGAACACCTCGAACGTGGCCGGCTCAGCCGCGGTGCCGGCCTGCAGGGCGGCGTCGAGCATCGTCAGCTCGTACCGGTCGGTGAGTAGCGCCGTCGACGACGTCACGTTCACCGCCGCCCTCCGACGAGCCGGCGCCGGCCCCCTCGCCGGGCTTCCGCCGCAGCCGCGGCCAGCCGCTCGGTGCGCAGGGCCTCCTGTTCCTGGTCGTCGAGGGGGTCCAGCGTGCCCACGGCCCAGCCCAGCAGCCGGTCGGCCAGGGCCGGGTTGCGGGCCAGGACCGGACCGTGCAGGTAGGTGCCGAACACCCGCCCGGACCACAATCCGTCGGTGCCCGAGCCGTCGCCGTTGCCGACCCCGTAGCGCACCCGCCCCGCCGGCACCGCGCCGGCGCCGAGGGAGGTGACGCCGGCATGATTCTCGTAGCCGCTGAGCGCCGGCAGTCCCAGCTCGGTGTCCGGCTCCACGACCATCTCGCCCACCGCCCGGCGCCCGGTGCCCCGCCGGGTGAAGCAGTCCACCAGCCCCAACCCGTCGGCCTGCACCCCGTCGGGACCGACGAAGCTGGTCCCCAGGATCTGCAGGCCGGCGCACACCGCCAACACCGCCGCGCCCCCGTCGACGGCCCGCCGCAACGGCCCGGTGGTCGGCGGCCCCAGCTGCCGGGCGGCCAGCGCCTGCGGCAGGTCCTCACCGCCGCCGACGACGTACAGCTGGCAGCCGGCCGGCACCGGGTCCCCGGACCGCACCGTGACCACCTCGGCGCCGAAGCCCCGCCAGCGCAGCCGCTCGGCCAGGATGACGGCGTTCCCCGAGTCGCCGTAGGTCCCCAGCAGATCCGGAAAAAGAAGGACCACGGTGACTGTCGAGTCCCGTCCGGTCATGACGCCAGCCGCGCCCGGAGGCCCTGAAACGCCGTGTAGTTGGCCACCACGTCCACCTGCCGAGCGCCCGCCGCCCCGATGGCCGCCACCGGGTCGGGTTGATGCCGGTGCTCCACGCCGGCGTAGCGCAGCCGGACCGCCAGGTCGCGGCTACGTTCCCCGCTCGCCATCACCAGGCGGCCGGCCAACCGCTCAAACGGGACATCCCACAGCCACGACGGGTCCCGCCCGTCGGCGACACGGGCGTTGATTATCACCACCACGGGCACCGGCGCCGGGCGCAGGACGTCGAAGACCTCCAGCCAGCCGGCCGGGTTCTTGGCCAGCAGGAGGCGGGCCTCGGTCGAGCCCACCTGCACCGAGGAATAACGACCCACCACTTCGCCCAACGCCGACATCGCCGCTGCGCTGCGCTGCCGGTCGGCGCCCAACAACTCCGCCACGGTCAGGGCCATGGCCGCGTTGGCGAGGTTGGCCCGCCCCGGCAACGCCAGCTCCAGGTCGGTGCGGCGCCCGGCGGCATCCACGATGGCGCCGTCCTCCAGGCGCACATCGAGGTCCGGCCGGCGCAGGTCGCAGCCCCGGCACGCCCATCCCGGCTCGGCGGCCCCCTCGAAGCTGATCCGCCCGCCGCAGCTGGGACATCCCGCCGCGTCGAGGGTCCACGGCTGGCCGGCGCCGACCCAGCGCACGTCGGGAGCGGCACCCGCTCCCCACACCACCAACGGGTCGTCGGCGTTGGCGACGACCGTGGTGCGGGCGCGGCCGGCGAACGTCCGGCGCCAGCTGGCGGCCAGTTGGCGGACCTCGTTGTTGCGGTCGAGCTGATCGCGGCTCAGGTTGAGCAACGCCACCACCCGGGGCGCGGTGGCGTCGACAACGCGCCCCAACCAGGCCTCGTCCACTTCCAGGGCGGCCATGGCCCCGGGCGGGCCCGCGGCCAGCGCCGCAGCCAGGCCGGGCGGCTGGTTGGCGCCGAGCGCGTTCGTGGACACCGGTCCGGCGGTGGCCAGGGCGGCCCCGAGCAGGTTGGTGGTGGTGGTCTTGCCGTTCGTCCCCGATACCAGGGCCACCGCGTGCCCGGCCGCCAACCGGTGCAGGGCGTCGGGATCCACCACCAGGATGGCCCGCCCGCCGACGACCGATCCGCCGCCTCGCCCCAGGCGCCGGGAGAGGCCGGAGACGGCTCCGCCGATGCCGGCGGCCAGGCGGGTGCGGGCCGGGAGGCCAGGGGGCGATTCGACAGCAGTAGGTGACACGGTCGGCCCGAGGCTACCTTGACGCCAATGAAGAAAAGACGGTCCCGGTCTCCCGGGGCAGACGTGCCGGCCCTGATGTTGCGGCTCACCATCGGCCCCATGTTGATGACCCATGGGTACAACAAGGTCTTCGGCGCCGGCGGCCTCGAAGGCACTACCCGGTGGTTCGATGGGCTGGGGTTGCGGCCCGCGTTCGTGCACGCCCGGCTGGCCGCGGCCACCGAGCTGGGCGCGGGGGCGCTGATCACCCTGGGCGCGGCCAGTCCCCTGCCGGCCGCGGCCGCTATCGGCCTGATGACCACCGCGGCGCGGACGGACCACAAGGGCAAGGGCTTCTTCATGTTCAAGAACGGCTGGGAGTACGTCGGGGTGGTGGCCGCGGTGTCCGCGGCCCTGGCCGCCCTCGGCCCGGGCCGGTACTCGGTCGACCACCTGCTCGGCCGGCACCGCCACGGTTTCCGGTGGGCGCTGTTCGCCGCCGCCTTCGGGGTGACCAACGCAGCCATCCTGCTGGCGACCAGCTACCGCCCCGACCCGCCCAAGCCACCCGAGCCACCCGAGGACTAGTGGCCGACGACACCGAGGGCGATCCGGTCCCCATGGAGGCGGGCGGGCGGGTGGTCGAGATCACCCACCCGCAGAAGGTGCTCTTCGGTGGTTCGGGCCACACCAAGCTGGACCTGGCCCGCTATTACCAGGCTGTGGAGCCGGCCCTGCTGGCGGCCATGGGCGGCCGGCCCGTCCTGTTGCAACGGTTCCCGCACGGCGCCGAGGGCCCGTCTTTTTTCCAAAAGAGGGTGCCGGAGAAGCGGCCGGAGTGGCTGCAAACGACGGTCGTGGCCACGCCCAATGGCACCACCTCGCAGGCACTGGTGGCGGCGGACCTGGCGCACGTGCTGTGGGCTGTCAACCTGGCCTGCCTGGGCTTCCACGTGTGGCCCAATCGGGCGGACGACCCCGAGCACGCCGACGAGCTGCGCATCGACCTCGACCCTACGCCCGGCGTGGATTTCGATATGGTGCGGGAGGCCGCCCACGAGGTCGACGGTCTGCTGCGGGGCGCCGGCCTGGTCGGTTGGCCCAAGACCACCGGCAACCGGGGCATTCACGTGTACGTCCGGCTCCTGCCCCGGTGGACGTCGATCGAGGTGCGGGCCGCGGCGGTGGCGGTGGCCCGGGAGCTGGAGCGGCGCCGGCCCGATCTGATGACCGCGGCCTGGTGGAAGGAGGAGCGGGGCCGACGGGTGTTCGTGGACTTCAACCAGAACGCCCCCCACAAGACGGTCTTCGGGGCCTGGTTCGCCCGTCCCCGGGTCGGCGGCCAGGTCTCCACGCCGCTGGCATGGGACGAAGTCGACTCGGCCGATCCCGAGGCCCTGACCATCCGCACGGTGCCCGATCTGGTCCGCCGCCGGGGCGACCCGTGGGCCTCCATGGTCGATCACCCCCAGTCGCTCCAACCGCTGCTCGACCTGGCGACCCGTGACCGCGACAACGGCCTACACGATGCGCCCTGGCCACCCGAGTACCCCAAGCAGCCCGACGAGCCGATGCGCGTCGCGCCGAGCCGGGCCAAGAAGGCATGACCACCCTCGACCCGCAGGTGGCGTTGGAGCGCATCGCGTACCTGCTCGAACGCAACGGTGCCGAGACCTACAAGGTCCGCGCCTTCCGCCATGCCGCGGCGGCCATCGCCGACGTCCCGCGCCCCGAGCTGGCGTCGCGCTCGCTGGCCGGACTCCAGAAGATCCCGCAAGTCGGCAAGAC
>DASXZS010000072.1:0-10659 GCA_036501785.1 Acidimicrobiales bacterium
CTGCTCCCTTGGGTGATCGAACGCCTCGACGCGCTGGGCTATCCCCCCACCGACGTCGGCGAGGTGACGGCCTTCGCCGGAGGCTGGATCGTCAAACGGCGCAACCGGCACGATGTGTCGGTGGTGGTGGGCGACGACGGCGGCCACGCCTTCTTCGACCCCCGCTGGGTGGACGATCTGCGGGCCGCCGCCGAGTACCGCGCCGGCCGAGGGCGGGAGCCGGCGCCGCCCACCGACGCTGCGTAACGCCCTGCGGCGGTGGTGCGGCAAGCTGGGTCAGTGCGTAACCCGATGTTCGTTCCCGATGACCACCTGGCGACGCTGATCTTCGACTACTGCCGGTGGCGGCTGGCGCTGGACCCGGTCGATCTCGACTTTCCCGGCGAGAAGGCCGTCCTGGACAAAGCCCTGGAGGGTGTCCTGGGGCCGCGGCCTCAGGATCCCGCCGGCGTCCTCCGGCTGTTCTCGGAGCAGCTGGCGCCGGCGGTGATCTCGTGCGATAGCCCCCGCTTCCTGGCCTTCATCCCGGCCGCCCCGACCAAGGCCTCGCTGCTGTTCGACATGGTCGTCTCCTGCTCGTCGCTCCAGGGCACGTCCTGGCTGGAGGCGGCGGGGGCGGTGTCCGCCGAGAACCAGACCTTGCGGCTGCTCGCCGACATGGCCGGGCTGCCGGCCTCCGCCGGGGGTTGCTTCGTCTCCGGTGGGAGCGCCGCCAACCTGTCGGCCCTGGTGGTGGCCCGCGAGTCCGGCCGCCACCGGCTGGGAGAAGGCCATGTGGGGAGCCTGCGCGCCGCAGTGAGCGACCAGGCCCACTCGTCGATCGGCAACGCCCTGCGGGTCATCGGCATGGACCCGCTGGTCGTCCCTACCGAGGATCACCAGCTGACCGGCGCCGCCCTGCAAGAGGCGCTGGCTACCGATCCCGACCCAGATTCGGTAGTGGCGGTGGTCGCCACCGCCGGCACCACCAACGCCGGGATCGTGGACGACCTGGGGGGCATCGCGGCGGTGGCGGCCGAATATCGGCTGTGGTTTCACGTCGACGCCGCCTATGGCGGTGCCGCCCTGTTCGCGCCCAGCGCCCGCCCGCGCTTTGCCGGCGTGGAGCGGGCCGACTCCTTTGTCGTTGACCCCCACAAGTGGCTGTTTGCCCCCTTCGACTGCGCCGCGCTCATCTACCGGCACCCCCAACTGGCCCGCGCCGTGCACACCCAGGACGCCAGCTATCTGGATGTGCTCCACACGGAGGCGCCGGACGAGTGGAACCCCAGCGACTACGCCTTCCACCTCACCAGGCGGGCGAGAGGACTGGCCATGTGGTTTTCCCTGGCGGTCAACGGGACCGATGCCTATCGCGACGCAGTGGAAACGGCGCTCGACCTCGCTCGCCAGACAGCCGACCGCATCCAGCAGATCGACTACCTCGAGTTGGTGCGTCGGCCTGAGCTGTCCGTGGTCCTGTACCGCCGGCGGGGGTGGACCGCGGCGGATTACCACTCCTGGTCGGCGAAGCTCCTCGCCGACCAGATCGGCTTCGTCACCCCGACCAAATGGGAGGGCGAGACGGTGGCCCGGCTGGCCTTCCTCCATCCCCACACCACCATGGAGATCGTGGAGGAGATCCTGGCCACCATGGGCTGACGCGGGTGGCGGGGGCTACGGGCGGGCCCAGCTCCAGGGGTAGTCCGGGTCAGCCACGGTGCGGGCCGCGGCCCCGACCTCCAGGGGGGCGAAGGTGTCGACCATCACCGCCGTCTCGTCGGTGCCGGTGGCTGATACCGCCGCCTCCACGCTGCCCGGCTGCGGACCGTGCACGAATCCCGCCGGGTGCAGGGTTAGTGATCCCACCTCGATGCCCACGCCGCGACGGCTCATGAAGCTGCCCTCGACGTAGAAGAGGACCTCGTCGGAGTCCACGTTGGCGTGGTGGTAGGGGACCTTGATCGACTCGGGGTCGAAGTCGTAGGGCCGGGGCACGAAGCTGCACACCACGAACCCGGGCCCGGCGAACGTCTGATGGATCGGCGGCGGCTGGTGGATGCGGCCCACGATGGGTTCGAAGTCGCGTATCGACAGGGCGAAGGGGTAGGCGCACCCGTCCCAGCCGATCACGTCGAAGGGGTGGTGGGCGTGGCAGTGGCGCGACCACCCGTGCCGGGTGCGGACCAGCACGGGCACGGGGCCTTCGTCATCGACGACCAATGGGCCATCGGGGGGTCGCAGGTCCCGCTCCGAGAATGGTGCGCCCTCGCGCAGCTGGCCGGTCTCGGTCAGGTAGCGGGCCGGGAGGCCCACGTGGCCGGTGGCTTCCAGCACCAGGGCCTGCACTGCGCCGCCGGCGGGCAGGACCCAGCGGTGGGTGGTCGACGCCGGAATGACCACGTAGTCACCGGCGCCCACCTCGAGCGACCCGAACACGGACTGCAGGGTGGCGGCGCCGGCCAACACGTACACCAGCTCATCCCCGGCGGCGTTGCGGTACAGCTCGCTGGTGGCGTCGGCATGGACCCAGCCGAGCGTGACGCTGGCGTTGCCGAGCAGCACCTGGCGCCCGGTCACCAGGTCGCCCCCGGCGGGAAGGTGGGCGGCCCGCAGGTGCCAGGGCAGGAGCGGATCGTTGGCCGTCAGTCCGCCGCGCTCGACCTGGGCCGGCTCCACGCCGGTGATGGCGCTGGGGGAGTGAAGGTGGTACAGAAGGCTCGAAGCGCCCTGGAAGCCTTGCTCGCCCATCAGTTCCTCCGCCAGGCGCTGCCCGTCGGCGCCGCGGTGCCAGATGTGCCGTTTGCGAGGCACGTCGCCGACCCGTAGGTAGTAGCTCATAGTGCCTACAGATTGCCGCGCCGGGCCTGCTCGCGTTCGATGGCCTCGAAGAGAGCTTTGAAATTGCCCTCCCCGAATCCGGTGGCCCCTTCCCGCTGGATGATCTCGATGAAGAGGGTGGGCCGATCGGTGACCGTCTCGGTGAAGATCTGTAGCAGGTAGCCGCCCGTGTCGACATCGACTTCGATGTCGAGCCGCTGCAAGTCCGACCACGGCAGGTCGAAATCCGCGACGCGCCGTTTGGCATCTTCGTAGTAGGTGGCGGGCATCTCCAAGAAGCGGACGCCCCGGTCCCGCATGGCGCCGACGGCGGTGACGATGTCGGGGGTGGCGAGGGCGATGTGCTGGACGCCGGGGCCCCTATAGGCGTCGAGGTACTCCTCGATCTGGCTTTTCTTGAGCCCCGGGGCGGGCTCGTTGATCGGCATGACGATGCCACCCCCGTTGTGCACCACGGTGGAGCGCAGGGCCGAGTACTGCGTAGAGATCTGGTCGGCGCCGAAGTGGCGCATCTGGGAGAAGCCCAGCACGTCGCAGTACCAGTCGACCCACTCGTCGAGATGACCGGCTTCCACGTTGCCGACGACGTGGTCGATGGCCGTGCAACCGACCGGATCGCCCACCGGCCGGCGGGGCAGACGCTCGGCCGTGAAGCCGGGGCCCCAGTCGCCGGCCGGGCCAGTGCGGGCCACGAACAAGTGCCGGGTCTCGCCGTAGCCAGCTATGGCAGCGGTCGTGACCGATCCTGCGTCCCCATTGACGCTGGCGGGCTCGGCCACGACCGTTGCCCCCTTCGCGGCGGCCAACGCTGCCGTAGCTACAGCATCGTCCACCCGCCAGGCCAGATGGCGGATCCCGTCGCCGTGGCGCAGCACGTGGCGCGCCACCTCGCTATCGGGGCCCAGCCCGGCGGTCACCACAAAACGGACGTCGCCTTGCGCCAGCACGTACGACACCCGATCGGGCCGGCCGGTCTCCGGGCCGGAGTAGGCGACCACCTCGAAGCCGTACCCGGACGTCAGCCAGGCGGTGACGGCCCGAGCGTTGCCCACCCACCATTCGAGGTGGTCCCAGCCGAGCAACTGGGAGGCCACGGTGGAGGAAGGAGCGGTGAGCGTGGTGTCAGCCATGGCACCACAAGTACCGCGTTGTTGGCAGTAGTTTCAACATGTCCATGACCTGCACTACTTAATGGTCAGCTCTTCTGCGATATGGTGAGCGGACCGTGCAACCGCATACGCTGGACCACATCGACGAGCGTCTGATCGCGGCGCTGGCGTCTTTTCCCCGAGCGGGCATGCTGCAGCTGGCCCGGGAAGTCGGCGTGGCCCGCAACACCGCTCAGGCCCGCTTCGACCGGCTGGTCGCCGGCGGGGTCATCACCGGGTTCGGCCCTGACCTGGATTTGCGGCGGGTGGGGTTCGCAGTGGCGGCCTTCGTGTCCCTGGAGATCGCCCAGGGCCGGGGCCCCGCGGTCGACGAGCACCTGGCCGCCATCGCCGAGGTGGTGGAGGCCTACATGACGACGGGGCCGTCGGACCTCCTCTGCCGGGTGGTCGCCCGCGACAACGACCACCTCGGTCAGATCATCAACCGCATCCTCGAAGTTCCGGGTATCACCAGGACGACGACTGCTCTGGTGCTGGCCACCCGCATCGCGCCCCGCAGCCGCCACGTGCTGCACGCAGAATGAAGGTCTGGACGTGAGCTCGAACCCCGACGAAGATCGCACCATGGGCGTCATCCCCAGCCGCTACTCGCCGGTCCGCACCGAAGCGGACGGCAAGGTGAGGGTGGAGCTGGCCGGCGACCACCCCGGTGTCACAGACCCGGCGTACCGGGCCCGCCGCGACTATCTGGCCGGGCTGGCGGCGGCCTGGCAGGAAGGCCGACCGGTGCCCACCCCCGACTACACCGAGGAGGAGCACCAGGTGTGGCGGACGGTGAGCACCTCGCTGGAGGAGCTGCACGAGCGGTACGCCTGCCAGGGCTTCCTGGCCGGCAAGGACGCCATCCAGCTGCCGGCCGACCGGGTCCCGCAGCTGGGCGAGGTCACCGACCGCCTCGAGCCGGTCGCCGGCTTTCGCTATCACCCGGTGGCCGGCCTGGCCCCGTTGCGGGATTTCTACGGGTCGTTCGCCGGCGGGGTCTTCTGGTCGACGCAGTACCTGCGCCATCCGTCGGTGCCGCTGTACACGCCCGAGCCGGACGTGATCCACGAGGTGATCGGCCACGCCAACCAACTGGCCGGACCGGGGTACGCCTCGATGTACCGGCTGGTCGGCGAGGCCGTGGCCCGGACCCGCGGCGAAGACGCCCTGCGATTTCTGTCCCACGTGTTCTGGTACACCATGGAGTTCGGCGTGGTCCGCGAGGGCGGTGAGCTGCGGGCCTTCGGGGCGGGGATCCTGTCCTCGGTCGGCGAGACGGCCAGCTTCGCCGATGCCGACCTCCGGCCGGCCAACCTGTTGGCCATGGGGCGGGCCGAGTACGACATCACCCGGTTCCAGCCCGTCCTGTACGTGTGGTCGTCGCCGGCGGAGATGGAGGAGCGGCTGAGTCGTTTTCTCGAGTCCTACGACGACGCCACCCCGGGCTGGCTGTTGCGCAAGACGGGGTAGGGCCCGCTGTCGCCGCCGCCCGGGGGCTACCGGGCGCCGGGGGCTCGCCGCCCGCCGCCCGAGTATCAGCGGTCATCAGCCGTAGACGGTGAAGGTAAAGGTGCGGATGACCTCGGTGATGGGATCGGTCAAGACGGTGACCTGCAGCTGCCACCGGCCGGCGAGGGGCACGACAACGTTGTCGGCTACCCAGGAGCCGACGAAGGGGTGGACGAGCGCCACCGTGATCGGGCCGATCCGGCGGCTCGGGAGGGTCAGCTGGGCCGTGACTTGCAGGGCGTTGACGGGGTCGGTGGCCCGGTTGGTCAACTGGACTGCGACGTGTGCGGTCCCGGGAACCAGCGGGTAGACGGCGACCGACAGCGAGTCGGATCCCACCGTCGTCGCATGGGTGTACGCCCGGGCCGAGGCGGCCACCGTCTCCGCCTGGGGTGGGGCGGCGTCGACCAGGGCCCCCGTCAGGGCCACGACTCCCAAGCCGATCACCGCCTCGAACGCCAGCCAGCGCCGGAACCGGGGCGCCGCCGGGGTGGTCGGGCCAGTCGCGCCCGGCTTGTCGGGGCCCCGTGGGAGGGCGCCTTCCGCCAGGCGGCCCGACGCCGCGCCGGCGCCCGGCCCGTCCCGGCGGGCGGCGCCGACCGCGGCCGACGGACCCGCTCGAGCCCCAGCGTGGGCACTCGCCAGCACCGCGCCGAGGGGGGCCACTGGCGCCAGCCGGGTGGTCACCCAGCGCCGGCTGAACCAGCCGGCTTCGACCGCGGCGGCGACCAGCGTGACCTTGAGCAACAAGATGGTGCCGTAGTCGGTGCTGGAGAGCTGGTTCCAGGAGCCGACCTGGCGCCACGCCTGAAAGACGCCGGACACCACGATGAGCACCACCGACACCGCCGCCGTGGCGGAAAACCTACGGACCTGCACGCCCAACTCGCCGTCATCTCCGGCCCCCCGAGCGCACAGAACCCAGGCCAGCACCATCAGCCCGCCGACCCACACCGAGCCGGCGGCGACGTGGACCAGGTCCGCCACCAACCCGAACGGCTCCCAGCGTCCCGTGGTGGCGTGACCCGACAGGCTGAGCGACACGACCAGCCCGCCGCACCCGGCCAGCACCGCCAGCAGCCACAGTGGTGCGGACCACGGTGGTTCGGACGCCGGCGGCGGGCCCACGACCAGGCCGGTCTCATCACGTCGGGCCTGGCGGCCCTTCGCGGCCACACCCGCGGCGGTGCCGGCCAACAGCACCAGGCTGGCGGCGATGCGAACGGCGGCACCGGTGCCGAAGCTGGAGTGCAGGACAGGCGAGAGGACCGCGGTCTGGAGAGCGTCCGTCAGGGGCTTGCCGGCGTCATAGGGCCCCTGGACCAGCACCGCGGCGGCGCTGCCCACGGCCGCGGCACCGGTGGCGCTCACCAGGGCCAGCCGCACCCGGCGCCGCCGGAGCCCCTCAGGCCAGCCGGCGAGCAGCCCGGCCGCGCCCACCGCCACGATGACGGCCAGCAGGATGACGGTGCGGAGGGCGCCGGTGAGCAACCCGACGGCGCGGCTGGGATGGCGCGCCGACAGCAGGTGTTGTTCGAGGGCGCCGACGCTGGTGCTGGTAGCGGGCGCGCCGACCGAGAAGGTGAACGCCCCCTGCACCGGGTGGGTGTCCGCCGAGATCACCCGCCAGCTGACGACGTAGGTTCCTTTCAGCCCGGCCGGCAACGCCACCTCCACCTGGTCCCCACGACCGGCCGGATGGCCGACCGGACCCGTCACCAACCGTTGCCCGTTGGCGTTATAGATCTCGATGGCGGTCGGGGGCGCCTGCACCGTCTCACCGAACGTGAGGACCGCGTCCGCCGGCGCCGTGGCCACGATCGCACCGTTGCTGGGAGAGGTTCCCAGCAACTGGGCGTGGGCGAAGGCCGGGCTGGCGAATCCCACCACTGCGCCCACCACGATGGTTCCGGCCACCGCCGCCCGAGCGAGAAAGCGGCCCTTCACCCCGGTCCGGACAGCCGCACGCCGGGCCCAGGCGGGTGGTCCTCCGCCGCGACGGGGTCGAGCTCATCCTCGGGGTCGAGCTCGTAGTCGGTCCACGCCGCGTAGACCGCCCACCTGGTGCCGAGGGTGGCCAACCCGACGCCGGCCCACAGCAGGGCCGCGCCCGAGTGGGTGCCGGCGAGAGTGTAGATGGGCGCCACCGGTGTGGTGCGAACGAGCAACAACACGCCCAGCGCGGACGCCAGCACCGCCCCGCCCCACAGCCGCGGCAGTCGCCGGCCCGGGCTGCCGGCGGCAAGCGTGGCCGACCAGAACAGGACGGCCACCGCCAGGAAGGCCAGGTTGACCACGTCGAGCAGCCACACCCGCCGCATCGACGCCGCCAGCGCCTGGGTGAGGAAGAAGGCGAGAAGCCCCCCGTAGAACAGGAAAAAGAGCACGGTGGGATGGCTCACCGCCCGCCCCGCCGCGGACCGGGTCGCGGCCAGCAGGCGATCCCTGGTCTTCTGGCTGGCGGTCGCCAGCGCCAGTTCGAGCGGCGCCCCCAGCACCAGCAGCGGTGGCGCCACAACCAGCAGGAAGAGTTTCTGCACCACTGCCATCGGGAACGAGATGTAGGGGAGCATGGCCACCGACGACTGGAAGGCCAGTTCGACGGCCACCAATCCGGCCAAGAACAGCCCGGTGCGTCGCCCCGGCCACCAGACACCGGCTTCGGCGAGATCACGGGTGGCCTGGAAGTACCACAGGCCGGCCAGGATCAAGCCGGCCAGGACCGCGCAGGTAAACGGGCTGATCAGCCAATACCGGACCAGGGTGTGCAGATCGATCCGGATCGGCGCCATGTTGCCGGGGCCCATGCCGCGCATCACCGGCCAGTCTGCTGCTCGGCTGACCGCCGCGGTAGTCGGCGCCCGGGTTTACAGTTGGGTGCCGCTCCAGTTGATAGGCGGGGGGGTCACGACGGGACCGCCGAGGTTGAGCACGATCTGGGTGTGCTCGTTGAGCGGGATCTGCCCTGGATCTCCGGCCCACGGCTTGCCGTCGACGGTGGCGCTGACCGCGCCCTTGTACTGGCCGATCTGGGTGGCGGAGAGGGCCTGGTGCCAGATTGCGAAAAACTGGGCCAGCACGTACGTCTTGGGGGTCGGCGACTCGATGTGCAGGATGCCGTCCTGGGCGTGCACGTGCAGCCAGTACAGGCACGTCTGGCTGCCGGTAGCGTAGTCGCCCCCGGTGACCTGCTCCACCAGGGCGGGCGCCACCATCCCGACGCCCAGCGGGATGGGGCGGGGCTGCCCGTTGACGAAGATCATCAGGTGGGCGTGGTGGTGGTAGGTGAGCTGCTCGGTGCTGTTGCACACCAGCCCATCGATCGGGGCGCCCGTCAGCCCGGTGTTGGGTGCGGCGAGAGGGGTGCCCAGCTCCAGCGGCACGCTCTCCGGGCCCAGCCCGCCGTACACCTTGACCCCGGTCGGAGTGGCGAAATTGATCGGCTGCGTGGCCTTGCCGGAGCCGCCGGAGGTGACCACCAGGGCGATGACGATGGCCGCCACCACGATGACTCCTCCCACCAGCAGCCCGTAGAAGCGCCCCTGCGCCCGGCCGCCCTTGCGCCGTCGGGCGGCCGGTGGCTTACGCGGTGGTCGCGCCGGCACCGGTTTGGTGCCGGGGCGACCGGCTGCGCCGCCCCTACTGCGGGGGGGAATGTTGGTCGGCGGTTTCGCCATGCGGCTCCTTCGGGCAACGCCACCTGGCTTGCCGCCGGCAGCTCCAACAGGTTAGGTCAGCTCGCGTCGCACCTCCGAGCGCCCCCACCTGCCCGGGTTACTCGCCACTCAGCCAGGCGGGGGCCCGCTCGAGCAGGAACTGGCTGACCGCCAGCGCCCGGTCGAACGTCTCGCACAGCAGCTCCTCGCCGGCCAGCACCCGGGCCAAGGAAACCTGCTGGCGAGCCACGATGGTGATGCGTCGTTCCGCCGGATCGGTCGCCGAGGCATAGCTGTCGATCGCGGACGATTCTAGCGGCAGCTCCACCCCGCCGACGCCGGCCAAGTCGATGGCGAGGCGCAGCAGGTCGGGGCCGTGCGGCAGGGGTGGCAGGGCCCAGGTAAACGTCAAGGGGAAGTGGTATTCGTCCTTGGGGTCGTCCCCGTCGTCCAGGGCGACCACCTCGTCCTCGAAGGCCAGGAGGACCCGGGGGTCGACTTCGAGGGCCAGATGCAGGTCCAGTGGACCGTTGCACCCCTCCTCGGGGTGGAGGTCCACCTCCCACGCTTGGCGCAAGGAGTACGTCTCGACGAAATGCCGCTCGTCGTGCACGTGAAACCCATGGTCCACGGCGTGGTCCTTGAGCTCGGCTACGTATCCCGCGACGTCGATGACCGCCACTCGCCCAACCCTACCGGGCCGGGCCGCTCTCCGGGTGGGGTACGGTCGGCCGCCATGGCCGCGTCGTCTCAGTCGACCCAGGTGCTCGAGGTGCTCCACCAGGTGGTCACGGCCGTGGCGGACAGCTTGAAGGGGTTGGACGACTGGGGGCTGGCGGGCACCCGTGACGGCCAGTACCACAGCGACTTGATCGCGGATCAGGCGGCTCTGGAGGTCATCGACGCCGCCGGGCTGGGCGCCTGGTCCGAAGAATCCGGCCTGCACCACCCCGATCGGCCGGTGTGGGTGGTACTCGACCCGGTTGACGGCTCGACGAACGCATCGCGGGGCCTGCCGTGGTGGGCCACCAGCGTCTGCGCGGTCGACGCCGAGGGCCCGCTGGCGGCCGTGGTGGCCAACCAGGCGATCGACACTCGCTTCGAGGCGGCGCGTGGGGACGGCGCCCGCGTCGACGGCCGGCCCCTGACGCCGACCTCGTGCCAGACCATGGGCAAGGCCATCGTGGCTCTGTCGGGTTACCCGCCCCGCTGGCTGGGCTGGTCCCAGTACCGGGCGTTCGGCGCCGCCGCCCTCGATCTGTGCGCGGTGGCGGGCGGGCAGGTCGATGCCTTCATCGATTGCGCCTGGCAGTCGCTGGCGCCGTGGGACTATCTGGGCGGCCTCCTGATCTGCCGGGAAGCCGGGGCGTTCGTCGAGGAAGCGTTCGGCCGGGATCTCCTGGTGCGCGAGAACGAGGCCCGGCGCACCCCGGTGGCGGCCGCCACGCCGGCGCTCCTGGCCGAAGCCGTGGCCAGCCGGGCCAGTCTCGGAATACAACCAGCCTCCAGAAATAAATAGTTTG
>DASXZS010000073.1:0-4800 GCA_036501785.1 Acidimicrobiales bacterium
GACCTGCAGGGCCACGGACACCACCAGGGCGGCCACGGCCCGCCACCAGATGACCGACCCCTCGGCCGCGGCCACCGCCGTCCCGACCACCACCGGCACCGCCGAGGCGGGCAGCGTCCGGGGCCGGGCCCCGGTCACCCAGGTGTTCGTGGTCGTCACCAGGCGGCAAACTACCTGCCGTGCCCGACCTGGTGGCAATCGACCTTCCCGGGGGGGACGCGTTCGTGGCAGCCCTACGCGGCGCGTGGGCCGATGGCGACGCGGTCCTGCCGGTGGATCAGCGCCTGTCACCGCGGACCCGCGAGGCCCTGCTCGCCGAGCTCCGGCCGGCGCGAGTCGTGACCGCGGCCGGCGAGGTTCCCCGGGCCGGCGGGGTACCGGTCGAGCCCGGCGACGCCCTGGTCATGGCCACCAGCGGAACGACCGGCACGGCCAAGGGGGTGATCCTCACGCATGACGCGGTGCAGGCGTCGGCGCTCGCCACCACGGCCCGCCTGGGCGTCGATCCCGGTCGGCACCGCTGGCTGGCCTGCCTGCCGCTCAATCATGTGGGCGGCCTCTCGGTCATCAGCCGCGCCCTTCTCACTGGGACACCCGTCACCGTGCTCCCCGGCTTCGACGCCACGACGGTGCGCGCCGCGGCGGGACCCGAGGTGCTGGTTTCTCTCGTCGCCACCGCCCTGCAACGGGTGGGCGCTCAGCTCTTCCACACCGTGGTGCTGGGCGGGTCAGCCCCCCCCGAAGCGCGGCCGCCCAATGTGGTCACGACCTACGGGCTGACCGAGACCGGGAGCGGCGTCGTCTACGACGGCGTGCCCCTCGAGGGCGTCGAGGTCGCCATCGATCCGGAGACCCGGGAGATCTGCCTCCGAGGCCCCATGCTGCTGCGCGCCTACCGCGACGGCTCGCCCGCCCTCGACCGAGCGGGCTGGTTCGGCACCGGTGACGCCGGCGAGCTGGCCGCCGACGGCCGGTTGCACATCGAGGGTCGCCTCGGCGACCTGATCATCACCGGCGGGGAAAACGTGTGGCCCGGGCCTGTCGAAGCCGCCCTCCGATTGCATCCGGCCGTCGCCGAGGTGGCCGTGGCCGGCCGGTCCGACCCCGAATGGGGGCAGCGGGTGGTGGCGTGGGTGGTCCCGACCGATCCGTCGGCGCCGCCGGCGCTCGCCGACCTCCGAGCGGTGGTGGCCGAGCGGGTGGCCCCGTACGCCGCCCCCCGTCAGTTGGTCATGGTCGACCAGCTGCCCCTGACGGCCATCGGCAAGGTGCGACGCGACCTGCTGCCGCCTGCCTAGCGTGCCGAGGATGGAGATGGAATATCGAAGGCTCGGTCGTTCGGGTCTGCAGGTGAGCGTGCTGTCGTTCGGGTCGTGGGTGACGTTCGGACCCCAACTCGACGACCACCTGGCGGCAGAGTGCCTGGCGGCGGCCCGAGCCGCGGGGGTCAACTTTTTCGACAATGCCGAGTCCTATGCAGGGGGCGAGTCCGAGCGGATCATGGGGAAGGTCATCGCCGAGTTGGGGTGGCCCCGCCACAGTTACGTGCTGTCGACCAAGGTGTTCTGGGGGCTGTACGACGAGCCCAACATGCGCAACACCCTCAACCGCAAGTACCTGTTCCAGGCCGTCGAGGCCAGCCTGGAGCGTTTCGGACTCGACTTCGTGGACCTGCTGTTCTGCCACCGCAACGACCCCGACACGCCGCTGGAGGAGACGGTCTGGGCCATGTCGGAGATCATCAGCTCCGGCCAGGCCCTGTATTGGGGCACGTCCGAGTGGCCCGCCGATGAGATCCGGGCCGCCTGGGAGATCGCCGAGCGGCACCACTTGCACAAGCCGGTGATGGAGCAGCCGCAGTACAACCTGCTGACCCGGCGCAAGGTGGAGCGGGAGTTCGCCCGCCTCTACGACGACATCGGCCTTGGCCTCACCACGTGGAGCCCGCTGGCGTCGGGTCTGTTGACCGGAAAGTACCGCGACGGTGTCCCGGCGGACAGCCGGGCCAGCCTGCCGGGATACGACTGGCTGCGAGACATGTTGACCGATCCCCGCAGCAATGCCGTCGTCGCCGAGTTGGGCGGCGTGGCCGACGAGCTGGGTTGCCGGCTGGCCCAGCTGGCCCTCGCCTGGTGTGCTTCGAACCCGCGCGTATCGACCGTGATCACCGGCGCCAGCCGGGTGGCGCAGGTCCAGGAGAACATGGGAGCGCTGGAAGTGATGCCCCTCCTCACCGCCGACATCCGGGCCCGTCTGGACGCCATCGTGGCCGGCGTCGCCCGCTAGGGTTTGGGGTTAACGCCGCTACGTGATCTCGGGGAGGTCCAAATGCAGACCGAAGCCGCCGTCCTGTGGGAGCTCAACGGGGAGTGGAACGTCGAACCGATCGAGCTCGATCCCCCGAAAGAGGGCGAGGTCCTGGTCAAGCTGGCCGCCTCCGGCATGTGCCACTCTGACGAGCATCTGGTTACCGGCGATCTGGGCGGGGTGTTCCCGATCATCGGCGGCCATGAGGGCGCCGGCGTGGTGCAGGAAGTCGGCCCCGGCGTGTCGGGGCTGGCGCCCGGCGATCATGTGGTGTTCGGCTTCATCCCGGCGTGCGGGCAGTGCCCCTCATGCGCCCGCGGTCATTCCAACCTGTGCGACAACGGCGCCGCCCTGCTGATCGGCCTGCAGGCGGACGGGACGTCCCGGCACCACGCTCGGGGCCAGGACCTGGCCACCATGGTCTGCCTCGGCACCTTCGGGAAGTACACGGTCGCCAACCAGATGTCGTGCGTCAAGATCCCCAACGACATCCCGCTCGAGCTGGCCTGCCTCGTCGGCTGCGGGGTCACGACCGGCTGGGGGTCGTCGGTGTACGCCGCGGACATCCAGCCCGGCGACAACGTCGCCGTGATAGGCGTCGGCGGTATCGGGGCGGCCGCCATCCAGGGGGCCCGTCTGGCCGGCGCCGAACGCATTTTCGCCATCGACCCGGTCGAGCTGAAGCGGGAGCTGGCCCCCAAGTTCGGGGCCACCCATACCTATCCGTCGGTGGAGGAGGCCTTCGCCCCCATCCAACAGGAGACCTGGGGGCGCATGTGCGACAAGGTCGTGTGCGCCATGGGCGTCGGGCGGGGCAGCTTGATCGCTCCCATCATGGCCCTCACCGCCAAGCGGGGCCGGGTGGTCGTCACCAACATCCACCCCATGGCCGAGAACGAGGTCAACCTCAACCTCTGCGATCTCACCTTGATGGAGAAGCAGATCGTCGGCACCATCTTCGGGTCCGCCAACATCCGCTACGACATCCCCCATCTGCTCCACTTGTACCAGCTCGGCCAGCTCGACCTGGAGGGCATGGTGACCAACCGCTACAAGCTCGGCGACATCAACCAGGGCTACCAGGACATGCGGGACGGGAAGAACATTCGGGGCATCCTCGTCTACAACGACTGATCGGATGGAGCACTACACCCACGACGGCTTGCTGTTCGACGTGTCGGATTCCGGCCCGGCTGAAGGCCGCGTCGTCGTCCTCCTGCACGGATTCCCAGAGGACCGCTACTGCTGGACGCAACTGACGGCAGTCCTGGTCGACGCCGGCTACCGGGTGCTGGCTCCCGACCAGCGGGGATACTCACCCGGCGCGCAACCCGCCGGCCGGCGGGCCTACACGATCGACAAGCTCGCCGGCGACGTGCTGGCCCTGGCGGCGGTCGCGGGCGCCGACGGTTTCGATGTGGTCGGCCACGACTGGGGGGCGGTGGTGGCCTGGCATCTGGCCGGGCGTCATCCCGAGCGGGTGCGCAGCCTGACGGCGTTGTCAGTTCCGCACCCGCAGGCCTTCCTCGGGGCCATGATCCGCAGCAGCCAGCTGGCCCGCTCCTGGTACATGGCGTTCTTCCAGATCCCCCGCCTGCCGGAACTGGCGCTGCGCCGGGCCGGGGAGGCCCGCTTCGTCGCCCAGATGGAGCGGTCGGGCCTGGACGAGGAAACGGCCCGTCGTTATGCGGCTCGGGCCGCCATCCCGGGCGCCATGACCGGCCCGCTCAACTGGTACCGGGCCCTCCCCCTGTCGATGGGCAACCGGCTGGGTCCTATCAGCACTCCGACCCTGTTCGTGTGGGGTGACCGCGACCAGTTCGTCACGCGGGTGGCGGCCGAGCGGTGCGCCCGGCACGTGACCGGGCCGTTTCGTTTTGTGCCGCTGGCGGGGGCCACCCACTGGTTGCCGTCGCGGTCCGCCGGCGAGGTGGGGCCGGTGCTGCTGGAACACCTGGCCGCCGTGCCGGCGTAGGCGGGAGGCCGGCGGCCCGCCGGCGGCGGCTCGTCGCCCCACGCCCCGCCGCCCACCGCCCCGTCGCACCACCTGATGGATGCCCGCCGGCCCCGCCGGCCCCGCCGGCCCCGCCGGCCCCCGTGCGGGCGGAACGGGGCGCGCCGCCATAGCCTGACCGGCATGAACCGCCTGGCCGAAGAGTCGAGCCCGTACTTGCGCCAGCACGCCGGCAACCCCGTCGACTGGTACGCATGGGGGCCGGACGCCTTCGCCGCGGCCACGTTGCGAGACGTCCCGATCCTCCTGTCCGTCGGCTACTCCGCCTGCCACTGGTGCCATGTGATGGCTCACGAGTCCTTCGAGGACCAGGCCACCGCGGCGGTGATGAACGCCGGGTTCGTCTGCGTCAAGGTCGACCGAGAGGAGCGGCCCGACGTTGACAGCATCTACATGGAAGCTGTTCAGGCGACGACGGGATCCGGGGGCTGGCCGATGACGGTGTTCCTGCTGGCGGACGGGCGGCCGTTCCTGGGCGG
>DASXZS010000074.1:0-6956 GCA_036501785.1 Acidimicrobiales bacterium
CGGCGGCGGCCGCCGCCGCGGCCGGCGACTGGAACAGCGCGGCCGACTTGGCGAAGGAGGTGCTGGCGGCTGACCCGTATGACGAGGTGGCGTTACGGGCCCTGATGGACGCCCTGGCCCGATCTGGTCGCCCGGCGTCCGCGTTGGCCGTTTATGCCGAAACCCGCACCCGGCTCGCCGAGGATCTCGGCCTCAGCCCGTCAGCCCCGACTGAGACCCTTCACGACGCCATCCTGCTCGACGAGCTGCCCGGCGGTGGTCCGCGCCCCTCGACTGCGGTCACCGGCACGGAAGAACTACCCGGCCGGGCGCAGGCCATCGGCGACCTCGACGCCCTCCTCGACCAGGCCCAACGCGGGCACGGACAGCTGGGGTGGGTCGAAGGGGAAGCCGGTATCGGAAAGTCGCGGTTGCTGGAAGTGTGGTCGCGGCGGGCCGCTGAGCGCGGCGCCCACGTGGTGGCGGTCGCGGCCGACGAGCTGGGCCGGTCCCTGCCGCTCCAGCCCCTCCTCGACGCGGTGTCGGAACTCATCCGTCGGTCGGCCACCGACGACGGAAGGGACGTGCTGGGGGCTGATGCCGGCGTGCTGGGGCCGTTGCTGGGGCTACCGACCGAACCGGCGCCGGCTGCCTACATCGCCTCGCTCACTGACCCGGGCGCCGGCCAAGCGCTGTTGTTCGCGGCGATCTTCAGCGTCCTGCGGCGCCAGGCCGATCATGGCCCGCTCGTGTTGATCGTCGATGACGCCCATTTCGCCGACACCGCCAGCATGGCCTGGCTCGGCCAGGTCACGCGACGCCTGGCGGATGCCCGCGTGGTCGTAGTTGCGGCCCGCCGGACCGAGGAAGCGGTGTCGCGCCACGGCGGGGCGACGATCAGCCTCGGGCCCCTCGACCTCGAGGCGACGACGGCAATCGTGGGACCGCAACGGGCCGCCGAGTTGCTGGCCCGCAGCGGCGGCCACCCCCTGTTTCTGGTGGAGCTGGCGGCCGTGCACGCCGACGCCGAGCTCCCCGCCAGCATCCGCCACGCCGTCGAGGAACGGTGCAGACGGGCTGGTCCCGCGGCCGGCACCCTGCAAGCCGGCGCGGTGATCGGCCCCGATGTGGACCTGGACCTCCTGGCCGCGGCGACCGGTGCGTCACCTAGGGTACTCCTCGACCATCTGGAGGAAGGCGTGCGCCGTCGCTTCCTCGTCGAGCACGGAGCCCGATTTGTCTTTGCCCACGCCTTGGTTCGCGAGGCGCTGGCGGCGGCGGTGGGCGCGTCGCGAAGCGCCTACATCCATCGGCAGGTGGCGCGGGCCTGGGCTGCCCGCCCGCACGCTGACCCCCTTTCGGTGGCCCACCATGCCCGGCTCGGAGGGGAGTTGGCCCACGCGTCGGCCATGCTGGTCGAAGCCGCCCGCCTCGCAGTTGTCCGCTTTGATCAGTCGCGGGCCCGGCAGTTACTCGACGAGGCCCTTTCCCTCGACGACACGGTGGAGGGCCGCCTGGAGCGCGCCCGCGTGTGTTCGATGCTGGCGCAGTACGAGCAGACCGCCGACGACCTGGCGGTGGCCCAGTCCCAAGGGGCCGGGTCAGAAGCGCTCGAGGTGGCCGCCTGGTCCGCCCACTTCCAGCGCCACTTCGATGAGGCGCTCACCCTGGCCGACGCCGGCGCCCAGCAGGCCACCGACCCTGATCTGCGGACGAGCTGCCTGGCCCTCGGCGGTTGGGTGTCGTTGGTGTCGGGCGATCTCGCTGGCGCCGAGTCGCGGCTGCAGGCCGCCGTCGGCGGGGCGCCCGACACAAGCGGGCGCCTGGCGGAGGCCTGGCTCGCCTGGTTGCGCATGAACCAGGGATTACCAGAGGAGACGCTGCGCCTGGTCAAACGACAGCCCGGCGCGGGGTTGGCCGCCTACCGGTTCCCGAATGCCTACGCCCTCATGGCCGCCACCATGGCCCAGGCGATGCTGGGCCGGGCAGACGAAGCGCTCGCCACCCTGGACGCGCTGGCGGCTGACGTGACGCGGATGGGGGCCCAGCGGTGGACGCCACGCCCCCTCAACTTGCGGGCCTGGATCGTCCGGAACCTGGGAGCCGCCGGCGAAGCCGACGAGCTCAACCGGGCGGCCATCGAGGCGGCCCGGCCCCAGGGCCTGGCCGAACCGCTCGCCAACTCGTTGCTCGACCTGGCCAGCGGCCGCCTCTTCGTCGGGGACCTGGACGCCACGGCCGGGCTCCTTTCCGAAGCGGGGTCGCTGGCCGAGACCGAGCACGCCTTCCGCTGGCGCCACCAATTGCGAGGCCGGCTGATCCAAGCTCGCCTGGATCTAGCCGGCGGGGACCTGGCTGCAGCCTGGTCCGGTGGACAGTCCCTCGCGGAGGAGGCCGGCCGGGTCGGGTCGCCCCGCTACCGGGTGCAAGCCCGGCTGGTGGCAGCCATGGCTGCCCACCAGTCCGGCGTACTGACCGACCGGGACCTGGTACACGGGCTGTTGCTCCGGCTCGACGAAGTTGCCGGCCTGGAGGCGTGGTGGATCACCGCCGAGGTGGCCCGGGTGTTCGCCGTTGACGGCTGGGCGGAACTGGCCCGCAGCCGGGCCGGTCGCCTCCAGCGGCGCGCCGGTGGTTACGCGTCCGCGCTGGAGCGTGCCGCCGCCCCGCGACTCGACTGACCGGCCACCCGGGCGGTCAGAATGATGACCGCCGGTCGCCATCCTTCCCTGGGCAAGGTGACAGCGCGCACGGCCTGCCGGGTGAGCTCGACCCGGGCTCGTCGGTCCAAGGTGGCCAGCCACGGCGCGATGTGGGGCACCGCCAAGCGGTAGGCCACGACCGCGCGTGGGTCGCGCAGGCCGAGGTGCGGGTGACAGACCGACGCCTGCACGTCCCCCAGTCCGGACTGGTGAGCCGCCGCGGCCAGAGCCGAAGCGACTCCCGAGATCGGTAGCACTTCGGTCTTCATGGCCACGTACCACGCCGGGGGCACCCAACCCCACGAGACGACAACCGCGTCGACCGCGGCCTTGACCGGATCGGCGCCCGCCGCCCAGGTGGAGGCCAGCACCGCCCCGCCGGGCCGGACGACGCGGGCCATTTCGGCCAGTGCCGGGCCCGGATGCAGATGGTTCACGACGAACCCGGCCAGAGCGCCGTCGAAGGTGGCCGGCCGAAACGGCAGGGCCCGGGCGTCGGCCGCAACGGCCGGCCAGGTTCGCCCCGCCGGGTGGGCCACCATCCCGGTCGACCGGTCGGCGACGACGACGCGGGCGCCCCTCGCGGCCGCTGCCTCCGCCACCGCGCCCGTGCCGGAACCGACGTCGACCACCAGCTGGGCGTTCAGGGGTATCGGCGAGGCAGCCACCAGGGCGCGGCCGAGCGGTCGGTACACCCGACCGGCATCGGCGTCCCACCGGGCCGCCAATCCGTCGTAGGCGCCGGCTAGAGCCATCCGGCGCCGTCGATGGCCCGCGCCTCCCACCAGGCCAGCTCGGTGGCGCGGCCGAGGGCCTTCTCCCAGCCGAACTGCAAGAGCGCACCGAGCAGCCCGAAGGCGACCGCCGCGTCCCACCAGCCCCGCGTATCGATCCCGTGCCGCTCCAACGCGGCCCGGTAGGTGGCCACCGTCTCGTCCTTGCTCTCAGGCAACAGGTCGCTGTTGAGCGCCAGGTACCAGGACAGGTCGGCGATCGGGGAGGCCTCGCCCGGCACTTCCCCGAAGTCCAACAGCACCGTGCGGCCGTCCGGGTGGGTCCCGAGGTTGGCGGCCTTCCAGTCGCCGTGGACCAGGGTATGGGGGACCGAGTCGAGGGCGGCGAGCAGCGGGGCCGGGTCGTCCAGGAGGGGGAGCACGACCTTCGCCGTCTGGGGCGACACTTCAGGCAATTTGGCCCAGCCCTGGGCCATCAGCCGGGGTACGAGCGCCGCCGAGCCCCGAGCCTTCTCGGTGCGGGCGACCGCCGGCGAGAACATCAGATAGCGCCGGATCGGCGGGGTGAGCCCGACGTCGTCCCGCCAGCCCCAGAAGGTGGCGTGCATGGCGGCCATGTGGTCGAGGAAGCGGCGGTGTTGCGCCGGCGAGAGCGGCGCCCCCGACGGGAGGAGGTGGGCGGTGACGTCGCGAAGCAGGATCATGCCGACAGTGCCGTCAAACCCGACGGCAACCACGGCCGGGTCGATCACTGCGGGCAAGCGGTCCAACAGGCCCCGTTCCCACAGGGTGACGTACCGGCGGCCCGGATCACCGGTGGATCTGAGCATCCAGTCGTCACGTGGGTCCTGGTACTTGAGCACGTACCGGTCACCGTCGATGACGACCCGCTCGAAGCGGGCCCCCGACTTGGTGTCCTCTGGTGTCCAGGGCCGTCGGGTGGTGGCCGCGGCGAGCAGGTCGTCCAGCGTCTGGGAGGAGCGCGAGGAGTCAGCCACGCGCATCGGCCGCCTCCGCCATCTCCGCCAGCAGGGCGGCCGGCCACCGGCCACCACACCACACCTGGTCTCGGCTGATCCGGCCGTCGGTCACCTCGACGATATGGGCCTGGTGAACGGCGTGGGGCACTCCCGCCTCCTCCCACCGCAAGGTGAATTCGACCAGCTCACCGCCCGGGATGGGGGTGCGCTTGAGCTCTTCGAAGCCGCCGGGCGCCGCGTACCACTGGGCCAGTTCGGTTCGCACCGCAGCCTCACCGCGCACGCTGAAGCGCCAGTTCGGCACGGTGGCGTCCAGCGTGACCTCCGGACTGAACGCGTCGCACGCAGGGATGCTGGCGGCCTCGATGGCGGCCAGATAGCGCCCAACCGGACTTCGATCATGGTTCTCGGACATGACGCCTCCTCCTTGCGACTGGATCAGGCTGGCAACTGGATCAGGCTGGCAACTGGATCAGGCTGGCACGGGCCGCTTGCCGCCGGCTTGCCACCGCCGCGGCAAGCCGGTGGCAGGGCGTTCGTCCCATGGTGGGTTCGTCGACCAGCATCCGGCTGGCGTCCAACCCAAGAGATCCATCGTGGCCCTAGCCGAGCAGAAGACCTTCCGGACCCCCGACGAGAGCCGCAAGTTCGAGCGGGGACAGCTCGACCTTCTCAAGATCGGCGGCGTCGAAATTGGCCTCCTCACCCTCCAGCCCGGATGGCGGTGGTCGGATCACGTCAAGCCGCTCGCCGGCACCGACCTGTGCGAAGCACCCCACTTCCAATACCACCTCGAGGGCACCCTCCACATCGTGATGGCTGACGGTACCGAGATGGACGCCAAGCCGGGCGACGTCACCGCTCTGCCGCAGGGTCACGACGCGTGGGTCGTCGGCGACGAGCCGGTCGTCACTGTCGACTGGTGCGGCGCGTCCGACTACGCCAAGAGCTGAAGCTGCGAGGCCGGGCGGGGCCGCCGGCCGGTGCCGATCAGGCCGGGGGCCCGCTGCCGAGGACGACGCTGCTGGTGTGGGACTGGCCGGAGGAGTCGGTCCAGCCGATCTGCACCTTGTCGCCAGGGTGGTGGCTGACCATCAGGCTGCTCAGGGTGGACGCCGAGTCGACGGTCTGGCCGTCAAACGAGGTGATCACATCTCCGGGGGCCAGACCGGCCTGGTCCGCGGCCCCGCCGCTGACCACGCTGCTGATGGTCAGGCCTGAGCTACTCGCCCCGCCGAGGCCCCCGAACCCGCTCCCGTCCTGGCCGGATGACGACAGTAGTACGCCGAGGAAGGCAGAGGCCCCGACGTGGGCGGTCGCGGACCCCTGACCGGACTCGATCTGCTGCACGATCGACATGGCCTGGTTGATCGGAATGGCGAAGCCCTGGTTGCCGGAAGATTGGAAAGAGAACCCCGACGAGGCCGCGGAATCCATGCCGATCACTTGCCCGGAGGTGTTGACCAGCGAGCCGCCGGAATCGCCGGCCTGGATAGCCGCGTCGACCTCGATGAGGCCGGAGAGCTGCTCGCTGGTGCCGTCCAGACTGTCGGCGGCGGTGATGGACTGGTCGAGGGCGGTGATGGAGCCACCCGCGCTGGTGGGCGTGCCGCCGGTGCCGCCGGCGTTGCCGATGGCCACCACAGATTGGCCCACGGCCGCCGATGACGAGTTGCCGATCTGGGCGGTGGTCAAGCCGGAGGCCCCCTGGAGTTGCAGGACCGCCACGTCGTTGGCGTCGTCATACCCCACCACCGTGGCGTTGTAGGTCTTGCCGTTGCCCACGTCAGTCACGCTGATCTTGGTGGCGCCGTTGATCACATGGTTGTTGGTCAGCACCTCGCCGTTGGAGGTCAGCACAATGCCCGTGCCGGCCCCTTGGGCCTGCTGGTAGCTGAAGGTGGAGTTGACGTCCACCAGGGCAGGGGAAACCTTGGCCGCGATGGCCGCGGTCTCCGCGGTGTTGCTCCCGGTCCCGCTGCCGCTCCCGTTCGAGGTGCCGCCCGACGAGCCGGTGCCGCCTGACGAGCCGGTGCCGCCCGAGCCAAATGGCGTGGACCCCCCCGAGTACCCCGGGTAACCCGGGAACGTCCCGTTCCCGATATTCCCGGAGCCACCGGGGATGGTGGTGCCGGAGCCACTGGGGATGTTGGTGCCACCCTGGGCGCTGACGGTGGAAGAAGTTGGCGTCGGCCAGAGCGCGTGGCCGATCCCGACGCCGCCGGCACCAGCAGCGGCGACCAACCCAGCGGTGAGGAAGGCGGCCCAGCGTCGCCGGTAGCGCCGAGGGGCCGGCGGCGGGGGTGGGCCCGCCGGCGGCCGGGGTGGGCCAACCCACCCGCTGTCGGTGGGAGGGGGTGGAGGCGGGGTCCATCCGCCGCCGGCCGGGGGGACGGCCCCGGCCGGCTGGGCGGCTTCGGCCGGTAGCCAACTGCCGGCGTCGATGGCTCGAGCGGGTACCCATGCGCCGCCGCCTTCGAGAGGTACTGGGCTCGGCTGCTCGGTGTGGTAGTCGCTCATCGTTTGCTCCAGAGGGGTCGATCGTCGTATCGCCTCTCCAG
>DASXZS010000075.1:0-6921 GCA_036501785.1 Acidimicrobiales bacterium
GAGTCGGTTCTCGCTCCTGCCGGTCTCGAGCTGTGGGACGTCGAGGTCACCCGCGACGTGGTCCGCATCATGGTGGACCGCCCGGCGGCGGCGGCCGCCGTCGCCTCCGAACCGCCCCGGCCTGACGCCCGAGGCATCGACCTGGACGCCCTATCGGCCGCCAGCCGCGCCCTATCCCCCGTGCTCGACGCCCACCCGGAGGTCGTGCCCAACGACCGTTACCAGCTCGAGGTCTCCAGCCCCGGCATCGAGCGCAGCCTGCGGACGCCCGACCACTTCCGGCGCTACCTCGACACCGAAATCACCGTCAAGACGGTGGCGCCCGTGGCCGGCGCCCGCCGCCACCGCGGCCGTTTGATCAGCGTCGGCGCGGACTGCATCGCCCTCGAGCCCGAAGGTGCTGCCGGCACCCGGCTGGAGTTGCGCTACGACCAAATCGACCGGGCCCGCACCATCCTGGTGTGGGGCCCGACCACTGGGCGCGGGACCGGGCGCGGCCGGGCCCCCGCGGCCCTCAACCCGAAGGACCCCGCACCATGAAAGACAGCTTCGCCTTCCTGGACGCTCTCCAGCAGATCGCCAAGGACAAGGGCATCAGCGTCGACACCCTGCTCGACGCCCTCGCCAACGCCCTCCTGGCCGCGTACAAGCGCATGCCCGACGCCGAGGAGTTCGCCACCGTCACCGTCGACCCCGAAACCGGCGAGATCCGGGTGTACGGCCAGGAGGTAGACGACGACGACAACGTCATCCGCGAGTGGGACGTCACGCCCAAGGACTTCGGGCGCATCGCCGCCCAGACCGCCAAGCAGGTCATGACCCAGCGCATCCGGGAGGCGGAGCGGGACCTCAAGTATGAGGAGTACGCCGGCCGCGAGGGCGACATCGTCACCGGCATCATCCAGCAAAGCGACAACCGCTACACCCTCCTGGACCTCGGGAAGGTGGAGGCGTTGCTGCCCCAGGCCGAGCAGGTGCCATACGAGCGCTACGAGCACGGCGCCCGGCTCAAGGCCTACATCGTCGAAGTGCGCAAGACCACCAAGGGCCCGCAGATCGTCGTCAGCCGCACTCATCCGGGCCTGATCAAGCGTCTTTTTGAGCTGGAGGTCCCCGAGATCTCCAGCGGTGTGGTCGAGATCAAGGCCGCGGCGCGCGAGCCGGGGCACCGCACCAAGATCGCGGTATGGTCCAACGATCCCAACGTGGACCCGGTGGGCGCCTGCGTGGGCGCCCGCGGCGCCCGGGTGCGGATGGTCACCAACGAGCTTCGGGGCGAGAAGGTGGATATCGTTCCCTTCTCGGATGAACCCCGGGAGTTCGTCATGCGGGCCCTTCAGCCGGCGAAGGTCAAGGAGGTCCACCTCGACGACCTGACCGGCACGGCCACGGTCGTGGTGCACGACTTCCAGCTGTCCCTGGCCATCGGCAAGGAAGGGCAGAACGCGCGCCTGGCCGCCCGTCTGACCGGCTGGCGCATCGACATCAAGAGCGAGACCCAGATCGCCGAGGAAGAGGCCTACGCCAACCAGGAGTGGGCGGAAGGCGAGTGGGTGGAAAATGACGCGGGCGAGATGGTCTGGCAGCCCGCCGAGGGCGGCGAGGCCGTCTCCGCCGAGCAGTGGTCCCTGGGCGAGGCGGCGGACGACACCGAGGCCACCGACGGGGCCCCCAAGGACGCCGGCGACGGTGCCGCCGAGGCCGCCAGCAGCCCGGCTGAGGCTGCCAGCAGCCCCGCCGCCGACGCCGGCGACGTCTCCGTCGCCCCGCTAGCGGGGGGAGACGGTTCGGGCGACCGCCCAGCCGGCGGGGAGGACACGCCGTAGGCCGCCACCAGGAGGCCGGTCCGACCCGGACCTGCGTCGGGTGCCGCAGCCGGGCGCCAGCAGGTACCCTGGTCAGAGTGGCTCGCCGTGCCGACGGGTCGCTGGTCATCGACCGGGCTTCTCCCGGGCGCGGCGCCTGGCTTTGTCAGGAGCCGGCGACCGGAGGGGTCAGCGACCAGTGTCTGGAAGCGGCAGCCCATCGGGACGCTTTTCAGCGGGCCTTCAAGACAGTGGTTCCAGCCGATTCGTGGAGGGCGCTGAGAGAGACCCCCGCGGAACGTGCGAACATGGAGACCGGCCCTGCTACACCGCAGGCCGGCAGGAGAAGGGACTGACGCAGCAACTTGCCGAAGAAGATCCGGGTCTACGAGCTAGGACGCGAGCTCGGCCTCACCAACAAAGAAGCGCTCGACCTGTGCCTACAGCTCGGGATCGGCGTCAAGAGCCACTCTTCGAGCATCGAGGAGCAGCAGGCTGACCGCGTCCGCCGGAAGGCGGATCAAGAAGGCTTGCGACGGCCGGTCGAGCCGGAGCCGGCGCCGGCCGCGCCCAACGGCAGCACTCAGACGGACGCGGCCGCGCCCCCGTCGACCCCGTCCTCCGGACGCGTCGTGTCCACCCGGCCGGCCGGTGAGACCACCACCGAAGAGCGCCCGGCCGACGATCGCCCCGCGGCCCGCGCCGGCCCGGCCAGTGCCGCCGGCCCGGCCACCTCGTCGGGTCCCGCCGGCCCCGCCAGCGCGGTTCCGCCCGTCCCGGCTCGGCCCGCCGCCGCGGCGGCCGGGCCCCGTCCTGCCGCCCCGGCCCCCGGCTCCGCCCCCGTCCGTCCGGCCCCGCCCACCGTCCCCCGCCCGGCGGTCCGACCCAGTCCGGCGCCCGGGCCCGCGGTGCAAACGCCCGCCGCGGCGGCGCCCCCGCCGGCCGCACCCGCCCCCCGTGTCTCGCCGGCCGCGAGCACCCCACCACAGGCCCCCGTGGCTCCTGCGGCTTCGGCCGCCCCCGCCGCCCCGCCGGCCCGCCCGGCCCGCCCGGCCGCACCGGCGCCAGGTGTCGGACCGCGCCGAGGCGGTGGCCCCGAATCGCGGCCGGCGCCCGGTCCCAGCCGCGGACCGTCCGGTCCCGAAGGGCCGGCCGACGGCCCGGCACCGCCCGAGGCCGCCGATCCCAACGCCCCCATGTTGTCCTCGTCGGGCAAGCCCATCCCGCCGCCGCCCGGTCTGCGCCGACCCCCCATGTCCGCGTCCGGCAAGCCGATCCCGCCGCCCCCTGGTCGCGGCCCGTCCGCCCGCCCGGGCCCCAGTGGCGCCGGCCGTACCGGTGGCCCTTCCACCAGTCGTCCCGCCGGCCCTGGTGGGGGCTTCCGTAGCGGGCCCCGGCCCGCGCCCGCCGGCGCCGGCGGCTTCCGGAGCGGAGCCGGTAGTCCCGGTGGTGGCTTCCGAGGTCCGGGCGGACCCGGTGGCGGCGCGCCCGGAGCAGGTGGGGCAGGTGGCGCTCGCAGCGGACCGCCGTTCGGCAACCGGGGCCGCCCCGGAGGTCGCCGTCCCGCTCGGCGCCGCCGGCGCAACATCGAGGAGCTGGAAGCCCAGGAGATCACCCACTACATCGCGTCCAACGCGCCCGTTCCCGAGGGCGAGATCATCGTGGAGCGCGGCTCGACGGCGCAGGAGCTGGGCCCGAAGCTCAACCGGTCCGGCGCGGACGTCGTCCGCTTCCTGTTCCAGCAGGGCGAGATGGTGACCACGACCCAGTCGCTGTCCGACGACATGATCGAGTTGTTCGCGGCCGAGGTGCAGGCCCACGTTCGTCTCGTCGATCCCGGCGAGGAGAAGGAAGCCGAGCTGCAGGCGAAATACTTCGACGACGAAGAGGAGGCCGAGGAGCTGCTGCGACCCCGCCCGCCCGTCGTCACCGTCATGGGCCACGTCGACCACGGCAAGACCCTCCTGCTGGACCGCATCCGCCAGACCAACGTGGTCGCCAGCGAGGCGGGTGGCATCACCCAGCACATCGGCGCCTACCAGGTCGACTACCACGACCCGCTCATCACCTTCATCGACACCCCGGGCCACGAGGCCTTCACCGCCATGCGGGCCCGCGGCGCCGAGGTCACCGACATCGTCATCCTGGTCGTGGCCGCGGACGACGGGGTCATGCCGCAGACGGTCGAGGCTCTCAACCACGCCAAGGGCGCCGACGTGCCGATCATCGTGGCCATCAACAAGATCGACCGCGACAACGCCGACCCCAACCGGGTCATGCAGCAGCTGTCCGACCAGGGCCTCGTCCCCGAAGCCTGGGGCGGCGACACCATCATGGTGGAGATCTCCGCCCTGCAGAACTTCGGCATCGACGACCTGCTCGAGCAGGTGCTGCTGGTCGCCGAGGTCGAAGAGCTGGTGGCCAACCCGGAGGGTCGCGGCCGGGGCATCGTGCTGGAAGCCAACCTGGATCCCGGCAAGGGGCCGGTGGCGACGGTCATCGTCCAATCCGGCACCCTTCGAGTCAGCGACTCGGTGGTCGCTGGCGCGGCCTGGGGTCGCGTCAAGGCCCTCCTCGACGACACCGGTGACAACGTCAAAGAGGCGTCGCCGTCGACACCCGTGCAGCTGCTCGGCTTCGACAGCGTGCCCTCGGCTGGCGACGAGTTCCGGGTCACTGACAAAGCTCGAACCGCCCGTGACATCGCGGAGCAGCGCGAGCAGCGATTCCGGGCCGCGGACCAACGGCGGACCTCCTCGGCCACGGGGACGGGCGCCAAGCTGGAGGACATCTTCGAGCAGATCCAGCGGGGCGAGACTGCCACGCTCAATCTGGTGCTCAAGGCGGATACCCAGGGTTCGCTCTAAGCGGTCACCGAGAGCCTGCGCAAGCTGGAGCGCGACGAGGTGAGGTTGTCGTTCATCCATCGGGCCGTCGGCGGCATCAGCGAAAACGATGTGACCTTCGCGGCCGCCTCCAACGCCACCATCATCGGGTTCAACGTGCGGCCCGATCGAGGAGCCCGCGAGCTGGCCGAGACCCATGACGTGGAGATCCGCACCTACGAGATCATCTACAAGCTCATCGAGGACATCGAGAGCGCCATGGTCGGCATGCTGGCGCCCGAGTTCGAGGAGGTCATCACCGGCGAGGCCGAGGTCCGGGAGATCTTCCGCGTGCCCCGGGTGGGTGCCATCGCCGGGTGCCACGTCCTCCACGGAGTGATCACCCGCGGCTCGAAGGTCCGCTTCCTCCGGGATGGCGTGATCATCTGGAAGGGCGCCATCACCTCGCTCAAGCGCTTCAAGGACGACGTCCGCGAGGTCCACGAGGGCTTCGAGTGCGGCATCGGCCTCTCCAATAACCAGGACTTGCGCGAGGGTGACATCATCGAGACCTTCGATGAAAGAGAGATCCCGCGCGCCTGAGCCGGTCGACCGTGATGCACGTGGCGTCGCTCACCGTGGAGCTGCATCTTCCGGCGGTGCACTCCCTCAAAGAGAAGCGGGCGGTGGTGCGTCCGATCCTCGAGGGGGCGCGCCGCCGCTTCGCGGTGGCCGCCGCCGAGGTCGACCACCAAGACCTCTGGCAGCGGGCGACGCTCGGCATGGCAACCGTGTCCGGGTCGGCGGGACACGCCGAAGACGTCCTGGCCGGAGTAGAACGATTCGTGTGGTCCTTCCCGGAGGTGGAAGTCACCGCCTGCTGGCGCGACTGGCTCGACGCCAGCCAGGAGCCTTGACATGCGCAACGCCCGCCGCGGCCGCCGGAGCACCGCCGCCACCCCCCGGCGGTACCCGCGATCGGTCCGGGTCAACGAGATCCTCCGCGAGGTGCTGGCCGACTCGTTGGAACGACTGGTCGACACCGACGAGCGGCTGGCCATGCTGACGATCACGGGCGTGGACTGCGACCCTGACCTGCGCCGGGCCCTCGTCCTTTTTTCCTCTCTCGACGACGACGAGCAGGCTGCGCTGGCGGACATGCGCATCCGCCTGCAGGCCGCCATCTCCCGGGAGGTTCGCCTCAAGCGCACCCCCCTGCTCCGGTTCGGGGCCGACCCAGCGGTGGCCGCTGGCGGCCGAATTGAGGACATCATCCGGGACCTGCCGCCGCCTGCGGCCGATCCGCCAGCATCAGATCCGCCAGCATCCGAGGGCCCCGGACCGGAAAGTTGATCGACGGCCTGGCCGTGGTCGACAAGCCCGCCGGGATGACCAGCCACGACGTGGTGGCGCGCTGCCGCCGGCTCTTCGGGCAGAAAAAGGTGGGCCACGCCGGCACCCTCGACCCGGACGCCACGGGGGTGCTCCTGGTGGGGCTGGGGCGGGCGACGCGGCTCTTGCAGTTCCACTCCGGCCTGACCAAGAGCTACACCGCCGAGGTGGTGCTGGGCATCGCCACCACCACCTTGGACTCGGCCGGTGAGATCACCGGCCGGTGGGATCAGCGGCACGTCACGCTCGACGAGGCGCGGCAGGCCGCCGCCGAGCTGACCGGGACGATCTGGCAGGTGCCCCCGATGGTCTCCGCCGTCAAGGTCGGCGGCCGGCGCCTGCATGAGCTGGCCCGCCAGGGCCTGGAGGTCGACCGGGCGGCCCGCCAGGTCACCGTCACCCGCTTCGACCTCACCGCCCTGGTGGCCGGCGCCGGCGACGACAGCCCGGTGCTGTCGGTCGACGTGGAGTGCTCGGCCGGGACCTATGTCCGGGTGCTGGCCGCCGACCTGGGGGCGGCCCTGGGCGGCGGCGCCCACCTGCGGCGGTTGCGGCGCACCGCGGTCGGGCCCTGGGCGGAGGCGATGGCCGTCGCTCTCGACGCGTTGGGCCCGGAGGCGGTCATCGCCCCGGCGGCGTCGCTGCCCTGGCTCGAGGCGGTGATGGTCGACGGCCAACGGGCGGTGGAGGTGGCGAACGGCCGGGTGCTCGACAGGAATGTCCTCGGCGGTGTGGCCGACGGTCCCTGGCGGGTCATCGATTGTGAGGGCGCCCTCCTGGCCGTCTACCAGTCTCACCGGGAGGGTCTGGTCAAACCGATCGTCGTCATGCCGCCGCCATCGTGAGCAGGCTTGTAGCCGCGGGGTCGACGGTACGCCGACCCGGCCCCTAACCTGCCC
>DASXZS010000076.1:0-4282 GCA_036501785.1 Acidimicrobiales bacterium
ACGGCCCGGCCGGCGGACCAGGAGGCAACGGTGGATCGGGCGCCGTGATCGGCTCCGGCAGCGGGGCGTCGTCGGGGTCCGGAAAGTAGCGCCAGCATGGACCGCAAGCGGGTCGTCTTCATCAGCGTGGTCGCCGGCGTCCTCGCCGGCGCCGGTATCGCCGGCGGGGTGGCCGAGGCTTCCAGCGGAGGTGGTAGCCCTTCGTCGGGCTCGGCCTCCTCGGTGGCGACCACGGCGGTGGTGCGCACCAACCTGGCCTCGACGGTCCAGGTCGGGGGTTCCATCGGCTACGAGGGGTCCTACACCATCGCGGCGCCGTCGGGGGCGACGGCCCAGCAGGTGGCCCAAGACCAGCAGGCCGTCACCCAGGCCCAACAAGCGCTGGCGGCCGACGAGACGACGGAGGCGGACAGCACCTCGGCCGACGACCAGGCGGAGGCGGCCGCCCAGTCCACCGCCACGTCGGCGGCGAACACCCTGAGCGCCGACCAGGCCCAAGAGGCGACGGACTGCGCCGGGCGGGGGGCGTCGACGCCGGCATGCAACCAGGACACCCAGAAGGTGAGCCAGGACCAGACCCAGGACAACCAGGCCCAGCAGGCCCTGGCCGCGGCCAAGGACACCGCGACACGCGACCACGACCAGAACCAGGCCAAGGTCCAGGCCGACACCACCCAGCTGCAGGCGGCCCAAGCCAACCTGGCTGCCCTCGACGTCACCGCAGTCAACCCCGGCACCGCCTACACGGAGCTGCCGAAGGTGGGCCAGATCATCACCGAGGACCGGGCGGTGTACGGCGTCAGCGACGAGCCGGTGCCGCTCCTGTACGGCGCGGTGGCCGCCTACCGGGCCTTCCAGGTCGGGATGTCCGCCGGCGCGGACGTGGGCGAGCTGACCCACGACCTGATTGCCCTCGGCTACGGCGCCGGCCTGACGCAGAGCAACTCCTACACGGCGGCCACCGCCGCCGCGGTGGAGCGGTGGCAGACCGCCCTGGGCCTGCCCGAGACCGGGACGGTGCTGCTGGGTCAGGTGGTGTTCGAGCCGGGGCCGATCCGGGTCACCACCGTGACGCCGTCGGTGGGCCAGGCCGTCGATGGCGGCGGCAGCGGTAGCGGGAGCGGCGGGGGCAGCACCGTGCTCACCGCCACCAGTACCACCCCTATCGTGACGGTCGCCCTGCAAGTGACCCAGGAGTACCTGGTGAAGCCCGGCGACGCGGTCTCGGTCGTACTGCCCGACGGCACCACCACCGTCGGCGGGCGGGTCGAGACGGTGGGCGACGTGGCCACCTGCCCGAACGGCAGCGGTAGTGGCTCCGGCTCCGGGCCGGCCGACGTGTCGCCGTGCTCGTCCAGCGGGAGCGGGAACTCCTCTACGCCTACCGTCACCGTCACCGTCACGTTGGAGAGCACCCCGCCGGGCGCCACCCTCGACCAGGCCCCCGTCAATGTCAACATCACCACTGAGCGGGCCGACAACGTGCTGGCCGTGCCGGTGAACGCCCTCCTCGCCCTCCAGGGCGGCGGCGACGCGGTGGAGGTCGTGACGACGGGCAGCACCCACCAACTGGTGGGCGTCACCACTGGGCTGTACAGCAACACCATGGTCCAGATCAGCGGAACCGGGATCACCGCCGGCACCCGCGTCGAGGTGCCCTCCTCGTGACGGTCGTCGCTCCGGCCCAAGCGCCGGTCGGCCGGTCGTCGACTCCGGTCCTGGAGCTGGTCGACGTGGTCAAGGAGTATCCCGGCGACCCGCCCGTGGTGGCTTTGGCCGGAGTGAGCCTCCGCGTCGACCCGGGTGAGCTGGTTGCCATTGTCGGCCCGTCCGGATCGGGCAAGACCACCCTGCTGCATGTCATGGGCACCCTCGAGCGGCCCAGCCGGGGCGCGGTCCGCATCGCCGGAGAGGACACCTCGACGATGTCCGACAAGCAGCTGTCGGGGCTGCGGGCCCGCCGCTTGGGCTTTGTCTTCCAACAGTTCTTCCTCCTCGACGGGCTCAGCGTCCTCGACAACGTCGCCGACGGTCTCCTCTACCGCGGGGGGCGGGTGGTCGAGCGCCGCCAGCAGGCGACGGCGGCCATCGAGCGGGTCGGGCTCGCCCACCGGATGCGGCACCGGCCCAACCAGCTCTCGGGTGGTGAACAGCAGCGCACCGCCATCGCCCGGGCCCTGGCCGGCCGGCCCGCCCTGGTCATGGCCGACGAGCCGACCGGCAATCTGGACTCGGTCACCGGGGCGGCCATCCTCGAGCTGCTCCGCGAACTGCACGAAGAGGGCACCACCATCGTGGTCATCACCCACGACCACGAGGTGGCCGCGGCCATGGATCGCCGCATCGAGATTCGCGACGGAAAGGTCCGGAGTGATGCGCCGACGTGAGGCGGCCGCCGGCGCATCCCGCTTGTCGCGGCGGGACCTGGTCCGCGTCGGCAGCCTGGGCCTCCGCAGCCGGCGGGTGCGGGCGTCACTATCGGCGCTGGGTATCAGCATCGGCATCGCCGCCATCGTCGGCGTGCTCGGCATCTCCCAGTCGTCCAAGTCGGGCCTGCTGGCCGAGCTGGGCCGCCTCGGCAACCTGGTCAGCGTGGAGGCTGGCCAGAGTGCTTTCGGCCAGCAGTCCGAGCTCCCCGTGACGGCCGAGGGCATGGTGTCACGCATCGCGCCGGTCACCAACGTGGCCGAGATCGGGAGCATCTCCAACACCTACGTGTACCGCAACTCGTTCGTCCCCGCCATCGACACCGGGGGCATCTCGGTGACCGCAACCGACTCGACGCTGCCCGCCACGCTCGGCGCCACCCTGGCCCATGGCATCTTCCTCAACCCAGCCACTGAGCGCTACCCGGCCGTGGTGCTGGGCGCCGAGGCGGCCGGCGTGCTCGGCATCCACGACCTCGCCAGCCCGGTGCAGGTGTGGCTGGGGGGTCACTGGTTCACCGTCGTCGGCATCCTCAAACCGGTGGAACTGGTCTCGCAGATGGACAGCGCGGCCCTCATCGGCTTCCCGATCGCCCAGCAGTACTTCGGCTTCGACGGCCACCCGACCGAGTTGTACCTGCGCAGCGTGCCCAGCCAGGTCGAGGCGGTGACGTCAGTCCTGCCGGCCACGGTCAACCCGCCCGACCCGACGACCGTCCAAGTGAGCCAGCCGTCCGACGTGCTCAAGGCCGACGTGGCCGCCAAAGGGGCGTACAACGGGCTTCTCCTCGGGCTGGGCGCGGTGGCCCTCCTCGTGGGCGGGGTCGGCATCGCCAACGTCATGGTCATCTCGGTCCTCGAACGCCGCTCGGAGATCGGGCTGCGCCGGGCCCTGGGAGCGAGCCGGCGCCACGTGGCGGAGCAGTTCCTGGCCGAAGCCCTGCTGCTATCCGTCCTAGGTGGGCTGGCGGGCACGGTGATCGGGGGGGTGGCGACTGCGGTGTATGCCCTGACCCAGCACTGGTCGGTCGTCATCCCGCCCCTTGCCCTCTACGGCGGCATCGGCGCCGCGCTCGTCATCGGCGCCGTCGCCGGCCTCTACCCCGCGACCCGCGCCGCCGGCCTGTCACCCACCGAGGCCCTGCGCACGGTGTGACCGGGCACCGGGTGAGCGCGGCCAGACATCTCCATTACCAGACATCCCCATTACCAGACATCCCCGTTACCAGACATCCCCGTTAGGAGCCGGCGGCGGCGACGACCGGTTGGTTGAGGCGGCGGCCCCCCATTGATCCGAAGAAGCCGGCGTCCCCGAAGGCGAAGATGCCGCCGTCGGCCGCGACCAGGCGGTAGCCCCGGCCGTCGGCGGTGCGCTCCATACCGACGATGGGTCGAGCCAGGCGGATCTTCCCTGCCGAGCCGTAGAAGGGGGCGGAGAAGCTGAATATTCCGCCGTCGGCGGCGACCAGCCAGTAGCCGCCGGTGGTGTTGTCGGTGGCGATGCCGACGATGGGTCGGGCCAGGTGGACGTTCCCGGTCGACCCGTAGAAGCCGGCGTCGCCGAAGGTGAAGACCCCGCCGTCGGCGGCCGCCAGGCGGTAGCCGCGGCCGTCAGAATTGGCGGCCATGCCGACGATTGGCGCCACCAGGTGCAGATTGCCGGTCGAGCCGTAGAAGCCGGCGTCGCCGAAGGTGAACACCCCGCCGTCGGCCGCCACCAGCCAGTAGCCGCCGCCGTCCGGCGTGTCGGCCATGCCGACGATGGGCGCCTGCAGCGCCAGACCGCCCGTGCTTCCCTCGAACGGCGCCGCGCCGAAGTCGAAGATGCCTCCGTCGGAGGCGACCAGGCGGTAGCC
>DASXZS010000077.1:0-2636 GCA_036501785.1 Acidimicrobiales bacterium
CGGCGGCAAAGTCGGGTGCTCACTGGAACCGCCATCCGGCGGTGGAGAGACCATCGGCCAGATGGCCGCGCCCGGCTCTCCGCCATCCCCCGTCACGACGTCCTCGCGGTCGTCGGTGCTGTCGGGGCGCTGTTCGGACTCGGCCAGGGCGGCGAGGACATCGGCGGCTTCGGAGGCAGTGAGGCCGAACAGCTCGACGCCGTCAAGGCGCGCGGCCAGACCATCGGGCGCGGCGACGCTCGCCACCCGGTCCTCCCCTACCGCCAGGCGCCCGGACAGCGGAACGTTGGGGTCGAAGCTGACTGCGGCGAACCCCAACTGTGGCCCCCGGCTGGTCGTAGCCGACCAGCGGCGGTCGTCCCCTCCAGGAAGGTGATCGACGATCGCCAGGATCATGGGTACGGGCTCCCAGGGGTTGGCCTGACGGTAGGCGACGACATCGGGCACCTCGACCTCGGCCAGCTGGCGGCTGCGGGTGAGCACCGTTCGCTCCAGGTTGGCGATCACCTTGCCCGGGCCGTCGAGGACCCACAGGCCGGGAACCTGCGCGGGGCAGCCGCCCGGCCCGAACAGAACGTCGAGGGCGGGCCGGGTGGCGACCACCTGGGCCGCCCGGGGTCCGGCGCGGGTCATCACGGCGGTGACCCAGGCCGCGACCACCTGGGCTGCGGCCGGGCCAGTGACGGTGATCCCGCCCAGCTCGCTCAATGCCAGCTCGACCGGATGGCCGTCTCGGGTGCCGATCTCGACCAGGTCGGGGCGTTCGCGGTGGTCGACGTCGTCGTCGGCCATGGGCGGCACGATGTCGGGGTCCGGCGGCTGGTGGCCGTTTGTCGCCACCGCGACCGTAAGGTGCCGCAGCGTCGGCCGAGGCGGGTCAGGACGCAAGTTCCGGCCCGGTGCGGGCGGCCGGTAACGGTAGGCGTGACGGCGACGTAGCCGGCCGAGCGCCACAGCCGAGAGGACCCCCGCGACGAACGAGCCGCCGACCACCGACCCCGAGGGGAGCCGCACTGGTTCGGAGTTGTGCTCGTTCCGAGATGGGACGGCATGGTGACCGGGCACTCGATCCGCAGGCCGCGGCGCCGACGGGACCGTCGTGTTCGGGGCCGTGGCGGTCGGGGCGGTCGCCGTGGGGCTCGTACCGGTTGGGGCGGACTGGCTGGGCTGCGGCTGTGATGTCGCGTTGGCCGCGGGTGTCGGTACTGCTGGTCCTGGCGGTGTGCCGGTAGCGGGCAGGAGGAGGGTCCATCCGGGGTTGATCCAGTGCGGGTCGGTGAGGGTGGTGCCGTCGGGTTGGGGTCGGCCCTCATTGAGTTGGTAGATCTCGGACCAGCGCAGCGGGTCGCCAAGCTCTCGCTGGGCGATTCCCCACAGCGTGTCGCCACGCTGGACCACGTACATCGTGGGAGCGCTCGACGTCGACTGGGCAGGAGCCACTGATCCAACACCTGTCGCGGCGGCAGAAGCCGATGTGGTCGATGCCGACGGGGCGGGCGTCACGCTGGCGGTCAGGGTGGCATTGCGGACGACGAGCGCGGCGACCGGACGACCAGCGGTGGAGCCGGGCCCTACGGACGAGCCGGGTGTGCCGGGGTGAGCGGGTCGGGGTGCGAGGGTGAGGCAGGCGACGATGATCGCGGCGACTAGCCGGCCGGTGACGGGCTGGAAGGCACCTGCGATCGGAAGTCTCGGGGCGTGACGGCCGGACAGCGCGGCGGGGATCTCGACGGCCAGCGATGCGACAAGGGTGGCCCAGGTGAGCCACACCACCACGGCCAGAGCGTCGACGAGGGTCTGGGCGGAGATGCCCTGGCGGTTGAGCGCCCGCCCCACCTGGGCGGCCGAGGGGACCTGGTGTGGAAGGGGCCAGCCGACGAAGTGGCACAACGCCCAGGGCACTCCGACTACCAGGCCGGTGAGCATGCCCAGCGCGACGAGACCTTTGACCAGCTGGGCGACCTTGGTCATGGGTTGGCCTGTTCTGCGGTGGCCGATCCGCTACCCGACACCGTGAGGTCGTGAATGCCGGCCAGGGAAAGTAGCTGGGTGGGATGGGTGACGGTGATGGTCACGGTGACCTGGTCGCCGTTGACGGTGACCGTGCCGGTCTGGCCGGCGTGGGCCAGGTACTGCTCGGCGTCGGCGCTGGCCTGGGCGGGGTCGAGGGTGATCTGCCCGGTGGAGCGGTAGAGGGGGATGTTGATGGCCTGGGCGCCGGCTCGGGCTGCCGCTTGGGCGTCGTCGATGGCCCGCACCTTGGCCGACAACGCCAGGCCGCCGTCGAGCACGAGGCCGGCCATGACCAACAACGCGACCGTGAAGATCACGACGAACGCGGTCACCATCCCCGCCTCGCGTTCTCCGAACCGCGAGCGCAACCGCCCGACCTTCGCGGTCATGTCGACGCCCGGTAGACGTCAATTACCGAGGTCGCCGTGGAAGAAATGGACTGTGATGCGGGAAGGCGCACACCGACAAGGTCGGCCAGGTCGACGTGGCAGGCGACGGTCACCTGTACTTGCCCGCCGGGAGCGAAGTCGGCCGTGTCGGTGGTCACGGTAAGACCGGCGCAGGTGACGCCATCCGAGCCGAGGGCGGTGGTGGCGGCTTGCTGGGCCATGGCGTTCGCTGTC